>NZ_JAMQQG010000230.1 GCF_023716925.1 Frankia sp. R82 | reverse complement strand
GCCGATCATCAGCAGCCCGCCAGCTGGCTGATCGAACAGACCCTCCCCGGCCACATCACCTGGACCACCCCCACCGGCGCCCAGCACCACACGCACCCTGACAACTACACAGCGAACTAACCGGCAGCCGAGGCTGAAATGCCCCCATCGGATGGTGTGACGGCACCAGAAGCCGACAATGGCCACCGGCGTACTCGGGTGCACCGGGGGATTCTCTTTCTTTCAACCACCTCGATATGACGGAGAATTCCATCCTGGGTAAGATCGACGGAGGAGCCGCATGACTCCCCTTGAGGATCGGATGCGACTCCTCAGGTCGACGGCTACTAACGATGATCCGAACCCTCGGGTTCGGCCACCCAGGGTGGGCCTTGTCTTGTCACCTGTGTCCGCCGCGTCCTGGACGCACATTCGCGCCATCGGTACCCAGCGACAACCGCGATGCTCTGTCACCGGTCGCCAACACCTCGAGGGGCTCTCGCCGGTGGTGTCATCGCCGACGAGATTCCCGATCTCGCCGAATGAACTCGTGGCGTGGGCACCCAGCCGTTCACCTGGTCGATTTCCGTGGCCGACAACCCGTCGGTGACCATTGGAACGGGGCGCCGCGCGACGATGCGCGACGCCCCAGATGTTCCTGACTTACAGGTACAGACCGTGACTGGTGTCAACGAGTGCAGGACGGGGCAGGCCTCGCCCGTCGCGAAGGGCAAACAGCTCGGCGAGGGTCATTGTCGAGCCCACCCCCTCGGCCGTACCAAGCCAGGAAACCGCTTCCGAGTGGGGCAGGGCACCGACCTCGATCTGGGCGAGGCAACGACCTGGACGCACAACCGCAGGATGCAGCCGGAACAAATCCTCGTTGGTGGTCAGGGCGACCAGGACCTCGCGTCCCTGACCCACCAGGCCGTCGGTGAGGTTCAGCAGCCGCGAAAGCTGCTGACCGGTTGTTCCTCGGCCATCGCCGCGGATGAGCTCGTCGCAGTCCTCGATGACGAGCAGACGCCAGCGCCGGCCGACCGGCTGGCCCATTCGGTCCTCGGCGCGCTCGCCGCCTCCCTCAGCGAAGGAACCGGAGCCTTCTCCAGCGCCGTCGTCATCCAAGCCATCGTCGCCGCTGGTCCCGGCCTTCGCCTCGGCGCGGCCAGGGCCTCCCCCATCTCCCGGGGATCCGGCGGCGATGGAGTCCGACGGGGTCCCGATCGTGGGCTCAGCCGTCTCGGTCTCACCATCGTCATCAAAGCCGATCGCGACCTCCATCATGTAGGCCGGGTCGGCGAACAGCGACTCGGGGTCCAGTACGCAGTCGACCTGGCACCAGGACCGCCACTCGTGGGCCAAGGCGCGCAGCACGGTTGTCTTCCCGGTACCCGCGGGGCCGTGTAGCAGGATCAGCCTGCCGGCCACGGTTTCGCGGCGGACAGCCATCAGGGCGTCGAGGCCGCCCACAGTCGAGGCAGCGTAATTGCCCCGGATCGACGACCAGCTCGTCGTCGCCGTGCGGCGACTGGTCCGGATGGGCCCTCGCTGGCTCGACAGGTACCAAAAGCCCATGGTCACGTTACTGTCGACACCGGCCTCGGCGGTCGAGGACCGCACCACGTCATCGAGAACTCCGCGGGCAAGCTGCTCGGTGACTGCGGTGACGGTGACCTCACCTCCGCCACCGCGCCAACGTACCGCCCGGACGGTCCACCCCTCGCCGACAGCCAGGCGCGAGTCGCGGGATTCTTCAACTACCGAGCGCAGCAGACGCGCTCCGGATGGCAACAGCGTGGCCCCCGGTCGCAACCGGTCGAGCCGCGCGCTGCGGGCCCAGGGCTGTTCACCGGTTGTGAAGGGGGCGAGGGCGAGCGCGTCGACCACGTCGTATGGGGTGTCGGAATCGTCCAGGCCGACGACAAACGGGAGCTTCATGCCGCCGCTCAACGACTCGGAGACCATCCAGGACTTGGGCAACGACGCCTTCTGGTTTGGAACAGACACGCTCTCGATGGTCCCGGACGCGTGGGGATTTCACCATCCCGTTACCGGATTTACCGCGCCACGCCGCGACACACCGCGACGCAGCCACGACATCCACGATCATCACGGCCGACCAGACCAGAATCAATGGCCACATTCGGTCGCCATCCGATCGCCTTGGGTGCCGATCGACCTGTGCCCCACACCTCACGGGGAGGACCTTCCGCCAGGCTCGCTGTGATCCCTGGAGCCGACCGCATCCCTCGGTAACCAATCTCCCATCGGCGCGCCTACCGAAAGGAGTCGCCCTGTCACCTCAGGATTCCGGTGGGAGGTGGTACCCAGTGCTTGGTGGACGGCTCGCAATCCGAACAAAGCGCCGCGTATCCGCGGATGTGGATGTCCCTCGCTCCGGGGCGTCCCATCCGGAGTCCCTGCCAGTCGAACCCTCGAGCGGGATGGATCCGAACCGAGCAGCGCAGGCCTCGTTCACGTCGCCGCAGCCGGCTGCGGACGACGCCGCGCTGTCCGGGATCACACAGGCCGATGGGCTCCCCCGCATTGGCCCCTTCGACCTGGCTGATCGGCCTCCGGATGGACGCGAACGCGCCGACTTCGGCGCGTTGCTCATCCCGCGGGTGGAAGGCACCTGGCTCCGACTCTCCCTTGCCGGCCCCCTGCCGGCGCTGATCGTCACGGACGGCGCATCAACTGTCGAGCTGTCCGTTCTCGCCGCGCCACGCCGAGAGGGCCTGTGGGCCGCGGTCCGCGCAGACCTGCTGGCAGCTCTCGACGAGGAGGACGGAGCGGTGGTGGAGATGGGAACGCGCGGACCCGAGCTCCATCTGCCGGTTATGACCGAGCAGGGACCGACCAGGGCACGCGTCGCGGGGATAGACGGACCGCGCTGGTTTCTGTGCGCGGTGTTCACCGGCGAGGCCGCCACCGATCCGTCGGCAGCTCCTGCCCTCGACGAGCTCCTTGACGCGACGGTCGTCGTTCGTGGTTCGGCACCGATGCCGGTGCGCGAACCGATCCCGCTCATCCCGCCCGATCGTCGGGCAGCACCGGTTGTGGAGGTGCCCAGCCCCCGCGAGACCGCCGAAATCATCACCCTCGGTAAGCGAGGCATGTTTGCCTGATCGGGTGGCCGGGCGCGCTGTCGTGGACGCGGGTCGTGGACGCGGATCACGGGACGCAGGGCAGCTCACGGGCGCGGGTTGACGGGACGCTCGTCCGGGCGCGGGCTGCTAGCGTTGCCGGTCGTGTCCCGTTCCGCAGGGCGACCCGGCACCAGGGCGGGCCGCGGATGACAGTCCACTTCATCGGGGCCGGGCCTGGCGCCGCGGATCTCATCACCGTCCGCGGGCGTGAGCTTGTTGCCGCGAGTCCGGTCTGCCTGTATGCCGGCAGCCTCGTGCCGGCCGAGATGCTGGCCTGGTGTCCGGCGGGCGCCCGTCGGGTCGACACCGCCCGGATGACGTTGGACGAGATCGTCGCCGAGCTGTGCGCCGCCGACGCGGCCGGGCAGGACGTCGCCCGGCTGCACTCCGGTGATCCGTCCCTCTACAGCGCGCTGGCCGAGCAGATACGCCGGCTGGACGAGGCGGGTGTCCCCTATGACGTGACGCCAGGCGTGCCGGCGTTCGCGGCTGCGGCCGCGGCTCTCCGCCGAGAACTGACCGTGCCCGGGGTCGCGCAGAGCGTGATCCTGACTCGAACGTCCGTGGTGTCGAGCCCGATGCCGCCCGGCGAGGACCTGGCCACTCTGTCAGCGTCGCGGGCGACGCTCGTTCTGCATCTGGCGGTGCACCGGATCGAGGAGGTCGTCCGCGAGCTGACTCCGCGTTACGGCCCGGATTGTCCCGCGGCCGTGGTGGCGTGGGCGAGCCGCGACCAGGAGACGGTGCTGCGCGGCACTCTCACGGACATCGCCGGACGATCCCGCGCCGCAGGCCTCACCCGAACGGCAGTGATCATCGTCGGTCAGGCGCTGGCCGCGGACGGTTTCCAGGACAGCTTCCTGTATTCCAAGGGGCGGTTCGCCCCGGACGACGGCCGTCCGGCACCTCCCTCCGGATGGTCGTCGGTGCCACCGGCGCCAGCGGGGTGCCCGACGCCTGCGGAACAGGGGCCACCCGCATCACCCGCATCAGCCCCGGGTGCCAGGCCATCCGGGGTGCTGCGCCGGGTTCTGCTGCTTGGTGGTAGCGGCGAGGCACGTCAACTGGCCACGGCACTCGCAGCGGACGGCCGGCACGAGGTGTTGTACTCGCTCGCCGGACGGGTGCGGGATCCGCGAGTGCCGTCGTCCTGCCGGATACGGATCGGCGGGTTCGGCGGGCCGGACGGACTCGTCGAGCTTCTGCTGGCCGAGCGGATCGACCTGCTGGTCGACGCCACGCACCCGTTCGCGGCCAGGATGCAGGCGTCCGCGGCGACGGCGTCGGCCGCGAGCGGGGTGCCGCTGGTGGTACTGCGTCGACCCGGTTGGCGGGAACAGCCGGGGGACGACTGGCGTCGAGTGCCGTCCATGGCGGCCGCAGTGGAGCTGCTCGACCGGTTCGCATCCGCCCCGGCCACCGCCACTGACCTCGCCCTCTCCACAGATCCCGCCACCGCCGCCGACCCCGTCCCTGCCACGGATGGCGTCGTCCCGGCGGACTCGACGGGGTCTGGACCGCGGGTTTTCCTGACCACCGGACGCGGCGATCTCGGGTTGTTCGCTCGACTGGACCGCCCCTGGTTTCTGGTTCGCTGCGTCGAACCACCCGACGCAGCGTTGCCGCCACGGCACGCCGTCCTGCTCGACCGGGGGCCGTTCGATGTCGCCGCCGAGCGGGATCTGCTGCGCAGGTATGCCATCGACGTCGTCATCACCAAGGACAGCGGCGGCCCGATGACCGCCGCCAAGCTGACCGCCGCTCGTGAGCTGGGTCTGCCCGTCATCCTCGTCGACCGTCCCGCGACGCCACCGGGCATCGACCTCGTCAACATCGTCGATTCCGTTGACGCCGCACTCACCAGAATCACCGCACAGCACGCGAGCTGACGCCGCACCAGCGATGCCACGGCGCTGGTGGCCATGGGATCAAGAGGCACAGGCGCAAGAGGGCCTGCAGGGCCAGGGCCCTGGACGGGTGAAGCTACGGCGCCGGGTAGCGGCGGGGGGTGTAGACGAGGTCGCCGTCGGGACTCTGACGCACGATCCGGGTCGTGGACGAACCGACGAGCAGCAGGCTGCGCATGTCGACGACCGCGGGGTCGATGGCACCGAGCGTGGTCACGGTGACCGTCTCGGTGGGGCCGCCGACATCCCGGCCGATCACCAGCGGAGTGTCCGGACCACGATGTTCCCGAATGACCGTGAGCGCCCGGTCCAGCTGCTCGCGACGGGTCCGCGACGCCGGGTTGTACAGGGCCAGGACGAGGTCGACCGCGGCGGCCGCCCGCAGCCGCCGCTCGATGATCTCCCAGGGTTTGAGCCGGTCGGACAGCGACAGGACGCAGAAGTCGTGCCCCAGCGGCGCGCCGACCCGGCTGGCCACCGCCTGGGCCGCGGTCAGTCCCGGCACAACCCGGACCGCGACCTGCGCGAACCGTTCCTGCGCGGCCGCCTCGACGACCGCGGTGGCCATCGCGAACACGCCCGGATCGCCCGAGGACACCACCGCCACCCGGGCGCCGGCGGCGGCGAGTTCCAGAGCGTGTTCGGCCCGGTCGGCCTCGACGGTGTTCCCCGACGGATGCCGCCGTTGACGTGGGTCGACGGGCACCCGGTCGAGGTACGGTCCGTAGCCGATCAGGTCCTCGGCGGTCGCCAGCGCCGTCGCGGCCTGCGGGGTGAGCCAGGCCGCGTCCCCCGGTCCGAGCCCGACGACGACCACCTCCCCCGCCGGCCGGTGATCCGCCGCGACCGGCCCGTCGTCGATCGTGGTGGCAGTCGCGGCTTCGCCCTCGGCGGCCGGGCGGGTCACCCACTCGGCCTGGCCGGCCCGCAGCGGGGCCGGATCGCGCGGACCGCGCACGGGACTCGGCAGCACGGCCAGGGAGAAGTACGGTACGGAGGCCGGGTCCACCTCGTCGAGGCGGGCGATCCGCTGACCGGTGGTGGTGGCCCGCTCGACATACCAGGTGTCACCGAGACGGCCCGCGTCGGTGAACGCCTCGCGCACACCGGGGAACGTCCGGCCCATCTTGAGCACGACCGCGGTGTCAGTTCCAGCGATCCGTTCGGCGAGGACGTCCGGCGGCAGGGTGCCCGGCAGCACGGTGAGCACCTCGTTGCCCTCGACGAGCGGCCGGCCGAGCACCGCGCAGCCGGCGGACAGCGAGGTCACCCCCGGGACGACCTCGGTCGGGTACCGGTCGGCGAGCCGCCGGTGCAGGTGGATGAACGAGCCGTAGAAGAACGGATCGCCCTCGCTGAGCACGACGACGTCCCGGCCGGCGTCGAGATGGGTGGCCAGCCGCTTGGCGCAGTCCTCGTAGAACTCGTCGATCGCCCCCCGGTACCCGCCGGGATGGCTGGTCGCCCCGGTCGTCACCGGGTAGACGAGGGCCTCCTCGAGCTGGTCGCCCCGCAGATGGGCGGCGGCGATGGACCGGGCGATGCTGCGACCGTGCCGAGCGCCGTGGTAGACGATCACGTCCGCGTCCCGGATGAGCCGGGCCGCCTTCAGGGTGATCAGCTCCGGATCTCCCGGTCCGACCCCGACCCCCCACAGCCGTCCCGTCACGTCCACACCGGCGGCCGGCTCGGATGCCGTGGTCATTCCTGCTCGCTCGCAATCGCGTTGATGGCGGCCACGGTCATCGCGCTGCCCCCGCGACGGCCGTGCACCACGAGGTACTCCAGGCCCGCCGGGTCGTCGACGAGGGCCCGCTTGGACTCGGCGGCCCCGATGAACCCGACCGGCACGCCGAGGACCGCCGCCGGCCGTCCCGCCCCGGCCGCGACCAGTTCGAGCAGCCGGAACAGCGCCGTGGGCGCGTTGCCGATCGCCACGACCGCGCCGTCCAGCCGCGGCGCCCACAGGTCGACGGCGGCGGCGCTGCGGGTGGTGCCGAGCTGCGCGGCCAGCGCCGGCACCCGCGGGTCGCCCAGCAGGCACAGCACCTCGTTGTCCGCCGGCAGCCGGCGCCGGGTCACGCCGACGGCGACCATCTGCGCGTCGCACAGCACCGGCGCCCCGGCCAGCAGCGCCGCGCGCGCCGCGGCGACCACCCCGGGGCTGTAGGCCAGGTCGTCGACCAGATCGACCATCCCGCACGAATGGATCATGCGCACCGCCACCCGGGCGACATCCGCGGGCAGGCCGTCCAGGCGGGCCTCCGCGCGGATCGTCGCGAACGACCGACGGTAGATCTCCGCCCCGTCCCGGACGTAGTCGTACTCCGGACGCGGCGTACCCGCCGACGTCGCAGCCGCCATCAGCCCGACTCCCCTCGGTGCAACGCCCGCGCGCCCGCCACCGCGGCCACCAGACCCGCCCAGTCCGCCACGCGCGGACCGTCACAACCCTCGCCCACGCCGCCCGTCGCTCCCGGCCCGCCCGGCTCGCCTGATGCCCAGACCAACACCGTGTCTCCTACATCGCCGCTGGCCGAGGGATCGCCATTGGCCAGGGACGAGACGGGCATCGCAGCCGAAGGGGCTGCCGTAGACGAGAGGGCCGCCCGGCGTACCCGGTAGCCGTCCGTCGTCGCCACCACCTCGACCACAGCACCGGACGGCTGCCCACACCGCCGGCCGCAGCCCGACCAGTGCACCGGCAGCACCCGCCGGCGTGGTCCGCCCGGCGCTGCCGCCGCCCGGGTGGCGTCGCGGCGCACGTC
>NZ_JAMQQG010000229.1 GCF_023716925.1 Frankia sp. R82 | reverse complement strand
CAGGACGGGCGTCGCGCGGCCGGCGCCCGCCGCGGCGCCGGCCAGCCAGGCGCGCAGGACCGAGCCGGCGTCATGCTCCGGCCGCCAGCGGAGCTGGTCTCGGGCCCGGCCGGTATCCATCAGCGGGACCCCCAGAGCCAGGTCGATCCACCCCTCGTCGATCGGGACCAGCCGGGCCCGGTAGCCGAGCCAGACCAGCCCGCGCACGAGCTTCGCGGGCAGCCGAACCGGCCGTCCACCGATCATTGCGGGTAGGGAACGCGGATCCACCACCGGGGTCGTGGCCACGTTGAAGGGACCGCGCACGTCCGCTCGGACCGCGGCGGCGAACGCGGTCGCGGCATCCTCGGTGTGCACCACCTGGAACTCCAGGCCGCGCACGGCGGGAGCCAGCGGTAGCCGCCCACGTCTGCGTCCGCGCAGCAGCGCGCCAAGCGTGCGGCGAGGCAGCAGCGGTCCGACGAAGTAGCGGGTCTGGGCGGCGGCGGTCGTACCGGAGAGCACGATGCCGGGCCGGATCCGCACCACCCGACAGGCCGGAAAGGTCAGCTCGAACCGGTCGAGCAGACGCTCCACCTCCGCCTTGTGCCGGCTGTACGCGGACGTCGGGATGCCGGTCGTCGGCCAGTCCTCCGCGCGCAGAAGGCCCCCCTTCGAACCGTCGACGTCCACCGGCGCGGCCGCGTAGGTGCCGACCGACGAGGCGTAGACGAGCGCGGGCACGGCAGCGGCCCGGACCGCCTCGAGGACGCGGGCGCTGCCGTCCACGTTCGTCGCCCGCATCAGGTCCCGGCGGCGGCTCGGCTGGATCAGCCAGGCCACGTGGACCACCGCCGAGCAGCCGAGGAAGGCCTCGGTCAGCGGCGCGGCGGCGTCCGGATCGGCGATGTCGATCGAGGTCCAGCGCACGCGGGCGTCGACCGGATCGGTGGGCAGCCGCCGCGCGATCCCGACCACCTCCTCGACGGACGAATCCGCCAGCAGGGTGTGCAGCAGGGCGTAACCGATGTTTCCGGTGGCTCCGACGATCGCGACACGCATGCCGCGGGCCTTCCCGGTCCGCCCCGGTTAACTCCCGCCGGCAGATGTCGGACGTCTCCTGGGTGGCGACCCGGCGAGGGGGTAACCCAGGTGCGAGTTCGCCACGCCGGGCAGGAGGCGGGTCGCCCCCGACGGCGCCCGGCTCGAGCCGGCGAGCAGATCGGCGACAGCCCGAAGCGGGACACCGGGACAGCGGGACAGCGGTCCGGAAAGGATGGAGACCCATGAAGGCGTTGACCTGGCAGGGACGGCGGGACGTCCGGGTGGAGGAGGTTCCCGATCCCCAGGTGACGGAGCCCACGGATGCAGTCATCCGCGTGACGTCCAGCGCGATCTGCGGCTCTGACCTGCATCTGTACGAGGTGCTCGGGATGTTCCTGCGGCCGGGGGACATTCTGGGTCACGAGCCGATGGGCGTGGTCGAGGAGGTCGGCTCCGAGGTGAGCGGACTACGCCCCGGGGACCGTGTGGTGGTGCCGTTCAACATCTCGTGCGGCAGCTGCTGGATGTGCGACCGAAGCCTGTTCGCGCAATGCGAGACCACGCAGGTGCGGGCCGCGGGCAAGGGCGCCGCGCTGTTCGGCTACACCGCCCTGTACGGCGCGGTTCCCGGTGGGCAGGCGGAGTACCTGCGCGTGCCGCAGGCCCAGTTCGGGCCGCTGAAGGTGCCGTCGGGGCCGCCGGACGAGCGGTTTCTCTACCTTTCCGACATCCTGCCGACCGCCTGGCAGGCCATCGCCTACGCCGACGTCCCCGACGGCGGGACGGTCGCCGTGCTCGGGCTCGGGCCGGTGGGCCAGATGTGCGTCCGGGTTGCCCGGCACGTGGGCGTCGGCGGGGTTCGGGCGGATGCACCTCGGGACATCCGGGTGATCGGGGTCGACCGGGTCTCGACCCGCCTGCGGCTGGCCGCGGCGTTCGGTGCCGAGGTCGTCGATCTGGGCGAGGTCGACGATGTCGCCGCCCGGCTCGTCGACCTCACCGGCGGGCGTGGGCCGGACGCGGTGGTGGACGCGGTCGGCATGGAGGCGCATGGCGCGCCGCTGGGAAAGGCCGCGCAGGCGGCGGTCGGTCGGCTGCCGGACCTGCTCGCCCGGCCGCTGACCGAGCGGTTCGGGGTGGACCGGCTGACGGCGTTGCACACGGCGATCCGGGCGGTGCGCCGCGGCGGGACGGTGTCGCTGTCCGGCGTGTACGGCGGCGAGCTGGACCCGATGCCGATGATGGACCTGTTCGACAAGGGGGTGCAGCTGCGGATGGGCCAGGCGCACGTGCGCCGGTGGACCGACCAGATCCTTCCGCTGTTGACCGACGACGACGTGCTCGGAGTCGAGAGGTTCGCGACCCACCGCCTTCCGCTCGCCGAGGCGCCGCACGGCTACGAGATCTTCCAGAAGAAGCAGGACGACTGCGTCAAGGTCGTGCTGAATCCCTGACTGCTCCCGCTGTCCTGGTCGACCTCGACGGCACACTGGTCGACACCGACCACGCCCCTGTGCTGGCCACCTCCGCACCCGCCGCGGCCGACGCCCCTGGCTGAGAACACCGCCAGAAGTACACCGGGCGCGGCGGGTGGCCGCAGCGGAGTCCCGGAATCAGTGCCGGCCGGCGAGCGCGCGGGCGGGCTGCGGGCCGACGGGGTTGGTGCGCAGCGCGCGGACCTCCGTACGGCGGATCTCGACCCGCCCGTCGACCTCGCGCACCTCGTACACCGGCTGCGGTCGGCTCGCCGGACCCTGGAGGGGCGCCCCGGAGATCAGGTCGAACCGGCTCGCATGCCACGGGCAGACCACACAGTCGCCGTCGCGCTCGCCGTCGGCCAGCGGACCGCCCCGGTGGGTGCACCGGTTGTCGATCGCGACGACCCGGCCGTCGACCCTGGTCAGCAGCACTGACACCGCGCCGACGTCAACCTGGTGCAGCGCCGTCGTGACCTCGCTGGCGGCAAGCACGTCCGTCCACTCGGCGGGGCCGTGCTGGAACGCGGTCGTGTCGACACCGACGCCGAGTGCGTAGGCGAGGTGGCCGCCCAGCCAGCCGCCGAGGCCGAGGGCGGCGGCCCCGGTCAGCCCCGCGGCCAACCCGGTCCCGCCGCGCCGGCGCTGCCACCACGAGGTCGCATAGCTGGCGATACCGACGACGTTGGAGGCCGCGTGCACCAGCCCGACCCGGCGTTCGGCGTCCTCGGTGTCGAGCCAGTCCGACCAGCCGGCGACCGCCGCGGGGGCGGCGCTGAGCAGGCCGATCCCGATGAGCCGGCGCGCTGCCGGGCGCAGGTCCGGATCGCGGGTGAGGTCGAGCGCGGTCGCGCCCAGCAGTGTTCCCGCCGGGACGAGGACGGCCGCGGGGTGCAGCGGGTGTCCGATCCGCCGTCCGCTGAGGAGATCACGAAGCCGAGGTGACCTCAGCACCGTCGACCAGAACGCGCTGACGCGTTCGGCCACCGGATCCAGGGCGGGCTCGCGTTCGAGCCGGTCGAGTATCTGTTCGGATGCGCGCATGTGGACTCCTTTGTGCGGACCTCGGCTGGCGTGGCCGTGGTCAGCCGCGGTGTGGCAGTAGTTCCTGGGCTTTGGCGCGCAGGCCGGCCGACACGACGCCCCAGCGGTTCTCGTCGCCCTTGAGCAGCGCCGCGGCGGTGGCCCTGGCCTGCTCGAAGGTCGCGTGCGGCGGGATGGGCGGGAAGTCCGGGTCGGTGCGGACGTCGAGCACGACCGGCCGGTCGGCGGCAAGCGCCGCGTCCCAGGCCGGGCCGATTTGCCCCGGCTCGTCGACGGCGATGGCCGTCAGGCCGATGGATGCGGCGAAGGCCGCGTAGTTCACCTCGGGCAGGCTCTGCGACTGGGCGAACTTCGGCGCGCCCTGCATCGCCCGCATCTCCCAGGTGACCTGGTTGAGGTCGTTGTTGTGCAGCACGGCGACGACCAGTCGGGGATCGGCCCACTCCCGCCAGTACCGTGCGATGGTGATGAGCTCCGCGAGGCCGTTCATCTGCATGGCGCCGTCGCCCTCGAACACCACCACGGGCCGGTCGGGGTGGGCGAACTTCGCCCCGATGCCGTAGGGCACCGCCGGTCCCATGGAGGCGAGCGTGCCCGACAGCGAGCCGCGCATGTTCCCGTGGAAGCGCAGGTCGCGGGCATACCAGTTGGCGGCCGAGCCGGAGTCGGCGGCGAGGATCGCGTTGTCGGGCAGTCGGGTCGACGCCTCCCAGAACAGCAGCATCGGGTTGATCGGTTTCCCGTCGACCCGGGCCTCCCGTTCGACCGTCTCCCACCAGCGGGCGACGTTGGTCTCCACCGTCTCCCGCCAGGAGCGATCCTGCTTGCGGGTGAGCAGCGGGATCAGCGCGCGCAGCGTCGCGGCGGCGTCGCCGGCCAGGTTGATCTCGTACGGGTAGCGCAGGCCGAGATAGCGGGCGTCGACGTCGATCTGGACGGCCCGGGCCTGGTCCAGCTCGGGCAGGAACTGGCTGTACGGAAAGTTCGAGCCGACGGTCAGCAGGGTGTCGCAGTCGCGCATCAGCTCGTAGCTGGGCCGGGTGCCGAGCAGCCCGATCGCGCCGGTGACGAACGGCAGGTCGTCGGGGAGCACGTCCTTGCCCAGCAGCGCCTTGGCGACGCCGGCGCCGAGCAGGTCCGCCACCTCGACCAGCTCACCGCGCGCACCGCGGGCGCCCTGGCCGGCCAGGATCGCGACCTTCGTCCCCGCGTTCAGCAGGTCCGCCGCCGCCCGTACGCCGACGTCGTCCGGCGAGACGGCAGGCCAGTGGGTGCCGAGGCTGGAGGGCACCATCTTGAAGTCGTGCGTCGGCGGAGAGTAGTCCAGCTCCTGCACGTCGGCAGGGATGATCACGCAGGTGGGCGCACGTTCGGCGAGCGCGATCCGGATCGCCCGGTCCAGCACGTTCGGCAGCTGCTCGGGGACGGTCACCATCTGCACATAGGCGCTGGCGACATCCTTGAACAGGCTCAGCAGGTCGACCTCCTGCTGGTAGGAGCCACCCATCGCGGACCGGTTCGTCTGACCCACCAGGGCGACCACCGGCACATGGTCGAGCTTCGCGTCGTACAGGCCGTTGAGCAGGTGGATCGCCCCCGGACCGGACGTCGCCGCGCACACGCCCACCCGCCCGGCGAACTTCGCGTAGCCGACCGCGGCGAACGCGGCCATCTCCTCGTGGCGAGCCTGGACGAACCGCGGACTGTCGTCCGCACGGCCCCACGCGGCGAGCAGACCGTTGATCCCGTCGCCCGGATAGCCGAACACGTACTCGACGCCCCACTCGCGCAGGCGGGCGAGGATCTCGTCACCGACCGTCTGTCCCATGACTCCTCTTCCCGGTGAACTCGACCTGCCCGGTGAACTCGTCACGTCGAGCTCGGCGTCGCGGCCCGGGACCACGCGCCGGCGCGAGGGACCTACCCCCCTGCCGGCCTCGAAACCGGCGACGGGAGTGGACGTCCAGCCACGGGTCAGCCGCTCTGCTCGGCCTGGGAGACAACGATCCCCCTGACGCCGGTCAACCCGCTGTCGACACGCCCCTCGGTGTGCCAGACCCCGCGAGGGCGGTGGTCCCGGTTACGTCACCGACCTGTCCGGTGCGTTCACAGCGAGTGCTCGATACCGCCTGACCTGGGCCGTTACTTCTTTCCGCCGGGTGTTCGTGTGTAGATTTGCCTGCGGCTGGTCGATGTCACCGGTTTCTTCTGATGTGGATACTCCGGTCCCGGATGGTCCTTGACCGTCTGGTCCGGACAGGCACCATCCGGGTGTGCCCGGCCTTGGGGGATGGGGGATGGCCATGCGGTTCACGATCGCTGCGAGTGCTTCTGGGCGTCTGGTCGACGACGGGTCGGAAAACCCGGCGTCGGGCAGCCAGCGACGGCACTCGGCGGGTTCGGCCCGGCGATGCGGTGGGACGGTGGTCGCGGCGGCGGCACTCGTCGCGTTCGGGTTCGGGATGTCCGGCTGCTCGGATTCGGACGGCGACACCGCGACTCCGGCCGCGAGCAGGTCAGCGCCCGAGGTGCCCGCGACGATCGCCGCCACGGCGACGATCGCGGCGGACGTGACGCCGACGCCGAGCGCCACACCGCAACCAGCGACGCAAAGCGCCACGCCGGAGCCGACGCCGACGGCCTCGAGCGGCCCGATCACGGTGGCCAAGGCGGACATCGAGGCCGCCCTGGCCAGAGATCTGCAGGCGCAGACCGGGGAGCAGTTCTCGGTCACATGCCCCGGCGACCTGGTGGCGGTGGCCGGCACCCGGACGGTCTGCACAACGGTCGTGCCCACGGGCGAGGTGTACAACGTCACGATGACGGTGACCTCGGTTGCCGGCGGACGCCTCAACTACTCCATGGAGGCCCGCCCGGCCAGCTGACACCGCGGCGAACCTCGGCGTGCCGGGCTGGGCTCCCGAGGCCGAGGGTGTCGCTGCCGCCCTCCCCGGCATCGCCGGGCCACCATGAGGCCCGTGCCACGACCCCTGCGTCTGCTCTTGGTGGCGGCGCTGCCGTTGCCCGGGATCATTGCCATGGCCGCCATGGCCCAGGCCGCCACACCGCGTGGGTCGACCGACTACCTCACCGGCCCCGGCCCGGTCGCCCTCGTCATCGACGACCTGACCGGGGACGGCCACGCCGACCTGGCCGTCACCAACACCGGCAACAACACGCTGTCGGTCCTACTGGGCAACGGCAACGGCACCTTCCGACCGCCGCTCACCCATCTCACCGGATCCGGTCCGGCCGGGGTGCGGGCGGCGGATTTCGACGGGGACGGCCACCTGGACCTCGCCGTGACGAACCGGTACGACAACACGGTCATGGTGCTGCTGGGCCATGGCGACGGAACCTTCCGGCCCCCGGTGCCGTACCTCACCGGGAGCGGGCCGGGCGGCCTGCGGGCCGTGGATGTCAGCGGGGACGGCATCGTCGATCTGGCCACCGCCAACAGCTTCGACGGCACGATCTCGGTGCTGCTGGGCAACGGGGACGGAACCTTCCAGCTCCCGATGTCGTATCCCAGCGGGCCGAGCCCGTCCTCGCTGGGGGCGGACGACTTCACCGGGGACGGCGTCGCCGACCTGGCCGTCGCGAACACCGGCAACGGCACGGTCTCGGTGTTCGCGAGCGACGGCGACGGCAGCCTGCGCGGTCCGCAGGTCTACCTCACCGGGCCCGGCCCGTCCGGGGTGACGGTGGGGAAGGAGAACGGGGACGACGCCAACGACCTGATCGTCACCAATGCCGGAAACGCCACGGTGTCGGTCCTGCTGGGCAACGGGGACGGCACCTTCCAGCCGCCGCGCACCTACTTCTCCGGCCCAGGAGCCTCCGGGGTGGAGACCGGCGAGCTCAACGGCGACGGAGACCGCGACGTGGTCGTCACCAACCAGGGAAACGAAACCGTGTCCATCCTGCTCGGCGACGGCCAGGGCGGGCTCGGGCCGCCGAAGGTCTATCCCGTTGGTCCGGGCCCGTCCGCGGTGAAGACCGGGGACTTTCGGGGCGATGGGGACGATCGTGACGACGTGGTCGTCGCGAACGGCCGCGGCAGCACCGTGTCGGTCCTGCTGAACAGCAGTGGCGACTGCCGCCCCTGAGCCCAGCGTTCCTCGTGGCGTCACCGCCGGGCGTGCTCGACGGCCAGATCCCAGGACAGCGGCACCGAGTGCCAGCGGCACCGAGGTTCAGCGCCGCGGTGTCGATGCCACGCTGGCCCCGAGACCGACGCCGTTCGGCCCGGCGCTGGCGGCGACACCCGCGCCCGGTACGGCGGCGCCGAGACTCGCGCTGCCCGACCCCACCTGGGCGCCCGCTCCGGTGCTCGGCGCGGTGGCACCGACGCCGAGGC
>NZ_JAMQQG010000228.1 GCF_023716925.1 Frankia sp. R82 | reverse complement strand
GGCGGGATCGGCGCCGTGGCGGGCGCCGCCGGGCCACTACCCGCATGGGCCGGCGGGCCCGAGCTCGCGGCCGGTGCCGGGGCGCGGATGCCGACCAGGATGACGTCGACGATCCGGCCGATGCGACTGCCGCTGACCTCCCGGTCGCCGCTGAGGTACTGCCGGTAGGACACCGGACCGATCAGCATGTCGACGATGAGATCGACATCGATATCCGCCGCGAGTTCACCCGAGGCGACACCACGGTGCAGTACGTGGGCCGCCCACTGCCGGGACGGCTCCAGCACGCGGTGCGAGTAGGTGGCGAACAGCTCGGGGTGGGCGGAACGCTCCGCGGCGAGCTTGGGCATGATCCGCCCGGCCAGGGAGTGCATGTTGCGCCGGCGTAGGGCGTTGAGCCAGGCGACGAGATCGTCGCGCAGGGAGCCGGTCTCGATCGTGTCGACGTCGTCGTCGGCGGCGAGGGTGTCGAGCGCATCGCCGATCAGGGCGTCCTTCGTCGGCCAGCGCCGGTAGACGGTCGCCTTGCCGACCCCGGCCCCGGCGGCGACGGCCTCCATCGACAGGCCGGTGAACCCGACGGTGGCAAGCTCCTGCAGGGCCGCGGCGATGATCGCCTCGTCGGTCCGGGGATCACGGGGACGCCCGGGCGGTCGCGGGATCCGCACCCCGGAAGGAGCCCGATCCGCCGGCCGACGGGGCTGCGGCGGATGGGCGTCCGATGTCGTCATCGGCCGCGCCTTCCGCTCGCCCCGGCGATCCGGTCGCCGTACCGGTGCGTCCGCATGGATAGGCCACCCGCCACCTGGTCGAGCCGCGCGTTCGGGTCGAGGTTCCGGTCTCATTTCAAGATCAGCATACGTGCCCCGGGCTCCAGACGCATCCGTTTGCCGTGGCAGCGGCGTGGCGGCCCGGATGCGCGCTCGGCATGAGCCCGCGCGCGGTGGCAGCATGGACGACACGCCGGGACGCCCCGTCGCCCGGACGGACGCATCAGGAGCGCTCATGACCTCGTCAGCCACCGGTTCCCACCCGTCTGCCGACCAGCCCCGCACCCGTTTCACGGTGCGTGACGTGGCCGCGGCCAAGGCCCGCGCGGAGAAATGGGCGATGCTCACCGCCTACGACTTCACCACGGCCGGCATCTTCGACGACGCCGAGATCCCCGTGCTGCTGGTCGGCGACTCGGCCGCCAACGTCGTCTACGGCTATGACACCACGATCCCCGTGACGGTCGACGAGCTGATCCCCCTGGTCCGCGCCGTGGTGCGCGGGGCGCCGCACGCACTGGTCGTGGCCGACCTGCCCTTCGGGTCCTATCAGGGCGGGCCGGCGCAGGCACTGGAGACGGCCACCCGGTTCCTCAAGGAGGGCGGCGCGCAGGCGGTGAAGCTGGAGGGCGGCCAGCGGGTCGCCCCGGCGGTTCGGGCGCTGACGGCCGCCGGCATCCCGGTCATCGGGCATCTGGGGCTCACTCCGCAGAGCGTGCACGCGTTCGGGGGCTATCGGGTGCAGGGACGGGACGCGGCCGGCGACGTCCTGGTCGCGGACGCCCTGGCGATCGAGGCGGCCGGCGCGTTCGCCGTCGTCCTGGAGGTGGTGCCCGCGGAACTGGCCGCCCGGGTCACCAAGGAGCTGCGGATCGCCACCGTCGGCATCGGGGCCGGCGCGGACTGCGACGCCCAGGTGCTGGTCTGGCAGGACATGGCCGGCCTCGGTGCCGGGCCCACCCCCCGCTTCGTCAAGCGCTACGCCGACCTGCGCACCGCTCTCGGCACGGCCGCCCGGGCCTATCGCGACGAGGTCCAGGCCGGCAGGTACCCCACCGTCGAGCACAGCTACTGACGTCCCCGCGCCGACCGGCGCCACACAACCGGCACCCGGTGCCCGACACCGGGTACCGCCCGGCCTGCCGGGCTACCCGGCGAGTGCCGCCGCGAGTTCGGTGCGCGCCGCCACCAGGGACGGGCCGTACCAGGTCAGCAGGCGCCCCGAGACGCAGACCGCCGGCGCGGTGAACGCCTCGGGGCCGTCGGCCGGGCTGAACGCGTACGGCTCGTCCGGCAGGACGACCAGGTCGTGCGGTGCGACCGTGGCCGGGTCGAACCGGGGGTAGCGCTGGTCGGCATCAGCCAGCACGTTGTCGACGCCGAGGCGGCGCAGCACGTCCCCGGTGAACGTGTCGCGGCCCACCGCCATCCACGGCCGACGCCAGATCGGCACCAGGGCGCGTCGGCGCGGCCCGGCCGGCGGGGGCGCGGACCAGGCCACCCGGGCCTGGTCCCACCAGGCGGGCCGGTCCAGCCGGCAGGCCAGGCGCAGCATCCGATCGAGGCTGCGCAGTGCGCCGTCGACGGTGGTGGGGGCGGTCACCCACACCGCAACTCCGGCGGCCCGAAGGGCGTCGAGGTCGGGCGCGCGGTTCTCCTCCGCATTGGCCAGCACGACGTCCGGGGCGAGGGCGACGATCGCGTCGACGTCGGGGTTCTTCGTGCCGCGTACCCGGGCGACGGCGAGCCCGGGCGGTTGGCTGCACCAGTCGGTCGCCCCGACGAGCAGACCGGGAGCGCTGTGGGCGACCGACTCGGTGAGGCTCGGCACCAGGGACACCACCCGTGCGACCCGGGCCGGGACCGCCACGGCCAGCCCGAGGTCATCGGCCTCCCGGCGGGTCCATCGCTGCGCCGTCACGACTCGCCCCCGTCCCCGTCCCGCGCCGGTCTGGTCTGACCTGGTTCGGTCAGACGTCGGTGACGCGCAGGCCCGCGTGGGCCTTGTATCGGCGGTTGATCGAGATCAGGTTGGCGGTGAGCGCCTCCACCTGGCCCGCGTTACGCAGCTTGCCGGCGTAGATGCCGCGCATGCCGGGGATGCGCTCGGCCAGCGCGGCGACCACGTCGGTGGCGCCCCGGTCGTCCCCGAGGACGAGGATGTCGGTGTCGATCGACTCGACCGACGCGTCGGCGAGCAGCACCGCGGAGACGTGGTGGAAGGCGGCCACGACCGTGCTGTCGGGCAGGACGGCGGCGGCCTGCTGGGCGGCGCTGCCCTCGGGCACGGCCAGACCGAACGCGCCGCCCTTGTCGAAGCCCAGCGGGTTGACGCAGTCGATGACGATCTTCCCTGCGAGCGGGCCACGCAGCGACTCGAGCGTGTCACGGTGCCCGTCCCAGGGGACGGCGACGATGATGATGTCGGCCCGCTCGGCCACGGTGGCGTTGTCGGCGCCTTCGATGCGCAGCCCCGGCCTGGCCAGCTTGGCCGCTGCCTCCTCGCCACGCTCGGTGGAGCGCGAGCCGATGAGCACCAGGTGCCCGGCCTGGGCGAAGCGCAGCCCAAGGCCACCTCCCTGCGGCCCGGAACCGCCGAGAATGCCGATGGACAGAGCGGGGACGTCCGCAGGGACGTGCTGGGTCGAGGTCACCCTGCCATCCTGCCCGAGTCGTCCATCCGCCGCCCGCTTCGGCGACCGACCGTGAATCCGCAGGCCGGACGGCCCGGACCGGCAGAACCGGACCGTTCACCCTCTGGCGCACCGACTCGTGGCACCCCCACCCGCCGACAGACAGCCGGGGGCAATGAGGGACTATGCATGAACAACGGGACAGCTACGTGTCCGATCACCCCGTGCTCGCCCGCCGGGACCTTCGACCGGGCGGACGGGATCCCATACACGTCGCTACCGGCAGAGGAGCAGCGCGCGTGACTGACAGTTACAGCTCATGGATATCCACCGTCAGCGAGCGAAACGGTACTCATGGCGACACTCCAGGTGTGTCCGGCAACCCCGGGCGTGCGTTGGCCGGGGATGGGCCGTACCGTTCGGTTTCACACGCAACGGGTAGATCTACCGAAACAGGCGAGAGAGGTCGAGCAATGGCGGACGTATCGGTTCGCTTCGCGATGACGAACGACAGCGAAGTGGTACTGAACCTGTCGCTGCCGCAGGCGCTGCGCCTGATGGAGGCGATCGCGCGCAAGGTCGGCGAGACGCTGGCCGAACGCAGCACCCAGGCAGTGGGCGGCGTCGGCGGGGTACCCACCTCGGCGCCCTCGAACGGTATGCCGAGTCTTGGGCCCTACACCCCGTCCTGAGCGATCCCGTCCCGGTCCGCGCACGGGGGACCCTCCTGGTCCCGGCCATACCGCAGTCGGATCACCCCGGGACCACACCGGGCCGCGCCGGGAGCAGACGGCTGCGCCCGCCCGGCTCCGGCTCCGGCTCCGGCTCCGGAGTTCATCGTGGGCGCTCGACACAACCTGGGCACCGCTCGACGCTCAGTACCATCGGGACGCTCAGTACCACGAGGTGCAGCACTACGAGGTAGGCACTCAGGACCGCGAGGTGGGCTCGGTGAGCTCCCTGGCGGGGCGCCCGGTGGCGGTCGGGCGTCCGCTGGCGAGCGCGCGTGGGTGGGACGTGGCATACACCTCGCGCAGCCGGTCCACGGTCACCAGCGTGTAGATCTGGGTTGTGCTCACCGAGGCATGACCGAGCAGCTCCTGCACGACCCGCACGTCCGCGCCCCCGTCAAGCAGGTGGGTGGCGAAGGAGTGGCGCAGTACGTGCGGTGACACGCCGTCCACCCCGGCCACTGCGGCTGCGGTGCGCAGGTGCGTCCAGGCGCTCTGCCGGGACAGCCGATTGCCGTGCCGCGACAGGAAGACCGCCGCCCCGGAACGCGGCCTGGCCAGCTGTGGCCGGCCCGATCTCAGATAGTCCGCCAGCGCCAGCACCGCGCAGCGCCCCAGTGGGACGACCCGGTCCCGGCCGCCCTTGCCGTGCAGGCGGACGGACGCGGTCGCCAGGTCCAGATCGTCGACGTCGAGGCCGACCGCCTCGGAGATGCGCGCACCGGTCCCGTAGAGCAGCTCCAGCAGGGCACTGGCTCGCAGCCGGCGGGCGGCCTCCTGCGCGTCGCCACCGTCACCGGCCGTGCGGATGCCACCAGCCGTAGGAATGTCACCGGCCGCGGGGATGTCGCCCGCGCCGGGGCTGCCGGCGGCGGCGAGCACCGCGCTCACCTGGTCGACGGTGAGCGCCTTCGGCAGGCGCCGCGGCGGCACCGGTGGCCGCACCGGCTTCGAGACGTCCTCGCGCACATCCCCCTCGTCGGCCGCGAAGCGGTGCAGTGACCGCACCGCGACGAGCATCCGCGCCACGGACGCCGCCGCCAGGGGCGGATGCGCCTCGTCCCCGGCCCGCAGCGCGGTCGCGAAGCCGGCAACCTCCGCTTCCCCCACCGCGTCCAACGAGGACAACCCCTGCGCGCTCAGGTGGACGAGATAGCGCCGCAGATCGCGCCGGTAGGCGAGGACCGAGTTACGGGCGAGACCGCGCTCACCTTCGAGGTGGTGGAGATAACGGGCGACCACATCCGCATTGGCCGACGGCACGGGGTCGACGGACGGCACGGTGGGACGGTCCCCGAGGGGTTCGTCGCCGTCGGTCGCCACCATCATCAACCTGATAGTAGGACCTGCCGGCAGTTGTCGGCGGCTGCCGGTCCACATGCCGCGTTTCCACGGCTATTCTGGCGATCTGTGCGGATGGCCACCGGACCATCACGTCGCGCCGCACGGCTGGGGGTCACCATCATCGCTGTCACCATGCCACCCCACGTGTCGCACCCGGTGTCACCATCCTCGCCTGGCCGAGCCCGGGCGCACCTGTGGCGCCGGGCTCTGGCCCTTCTGCTGGGGATGGGTCTTGGGCTGGCCCTGCTGGTCTCCTGTGGTGGTTCCGGGGGGCCCGAGGGTGCCGCGCTACCCGCCCGTTCGGGGGCCGGCGGCCCGGGCGGGGAGTCCACGGCGACCGGCCCCGCTGCCACCCCGACGCCGGATGTCAGCGCCCCTGCCGCCGTCCGCACGGTGGAGACGTACTTTCAGGAGATCAACAACGCCGTCCGGGCCGGGCGCCTCGCGGTAATCACCTCGACGGCGCTGGAGGGCTGCCAGGCCTGCGCCCTCGACGTCGGGGTGTCCCGTTCGCTGGCACAGCGTGGCCTGCACGCCGACAGCCCCGCCTACCAGCCCAGCGACATCACCGCCAGGCCGCAGGCCGGCCTGGCGGCCACCGTCGCCTTCACCCTGCGCACGGCCACCGTCGGCCTGCTCGATGCCGCCGGCCGACACGTCGAGGACGCCGCCGGCGCCCCCACCCGGGCCGCGACCGCACAGCTCGCCCTCACCGCGAACGGCTGGCGGATCCAGACCCTGCGCTACACCACGGCCCCGTCATGAGGCGGGCGGCGTTACTCCTGGCAGTGGCCATGGTGTTGACCTGTGTCGGTAGCGCGGTGACGCCTGGGCGGGCCGCTGCCGCGCCCGGCGACGTGACGGTGCCGTGTGGCGACACGCTGTGGGGCTCCTGCGACACCCGCGCCACCGCGGAGGGCTACCAGTACCGCTACCGCAACGGCATGCTGGAGCGCGTTCCGTCCGGTGACGGCGGCACGGGCCCCGGGCGGCGGGCGGTGAGCTGCGGTCAGAACTGCCCGGACGATCCGGCCGAGGTCTGCCGACTGCTCGAGCTCACCGGTCCGAACGCGGAGATGTCCGCCGCGGAACGCGCCGACTACGACGCCCGGACAGCCGGCTGCGTCAACTACCTCGTTCCGGCCGCGCAGCAGGTCCCGATCGCCGCGGTCCAGGCGGCACTCAACGACTATCTGCGGGAGAAGATCCTGCCGAAGCCGACGATCGTGATCGCTCCGTCCGGGCGCAGCCTGGCGAACCTGGCCACGATTCTCTACACCCCGGTCCCGGCCTCGTACACCTTCAACGTGGACGAGCCGGTCGTTGCCACGATCAGCGCCGTCCCGCACTACCGCTGGGAGTTCGGCGACGGCGAGGTCGGCCCGGACGCGCCGGGGCGCCCGTACGACCCGGCGATTTCCCCCCGCGACCACCCTGACTCGTATGTCAGCCACGACTACGACCGGGCCGGCCAGTACCAGGTGACGCTGACCGTCACCTGGCAGGGCACGTTCACCATCCCCGGCGTCGCGCAGGCGTTCCCGCTCAACGCCGTCGTCCTCGCCGCCGCACAGCCCCTGGTGGTCGACGAGGCCGCCGGCGTCCTCGTCCACAACGACTAGAACGGCGGGGTCAGCCGCTGTGGGCGGGGCGGGCGGGCCAGGGGGTGCCGGCCGGGCGCAGGCCGGTGAAGTCGGCGGACCGGCAGCGGTCGGCCGCCAGCAGGCCGATGACGGCCATCCCGTTGGTGATCTCGCCCCGCTGCACCTGGCGCACGGCCTCGTCGAGGTCGACGCGGGCCACACCCATGTCGACCTCCTCGTGTTCGGGCACGTGTCGCTGGGCCGCCGGGATCTCGTGCAGGCCGCGGGCCAGGAACACCCGGTAGGCCTCGTCGGTCATCCCGGGTGAGGACCAGACGTCGACGAGCAGGTCGTAACGGTCGGCCCACAGACCGGTCTCCTCCGCGAGCTCCCGCGCGGCGGCCAGGCTCGCCGGCTCCCCCGCGACGTCCAGGATGCCGGCGGGCAGTTCCCACAGGGGGCCGCCGACCGGATGCCGGTACTGGTGGACCAGCACGACCCGATGGTCCTCGTCGAGGGCCACGATGCCGACCGCGCCAGGATGCACGATCACATCCCGCTGCGAGACGTCACCGTCCGGCATCCGGACGAGGTCGCGCCGCACGCTGATGATCCGTCCGGTGTAGGCGGTCGAGCTCTCGGTGGTCTCGTAGCGGTGCCCCGTGGCCCCGGAGACCTCAGCGGGGTCGGTGCTCTCGGCGGGCTCGGTGGAGGTCACGGCGCCACCAGGGAGGTGCTGTTGGTGGCGGCCGCGCCGTTGGGCGCCGTGGTGCCGGAACGTCCCGGGCCCGACGAGCCGCGCCGACCCGTCCCCCGCCCGGACCCGGACCCGGACCCGGCTCCCGACGACGCCTGCGCCGCCGACGTCGCAGCGGCCGACCC
>NZ_JAMQQG010000227.1:7230-7978 GCF_023716925.1 Frankia sp. R82 | reverse complement strand
CGGCCCCCCCGCGCGCATGCGCGCGCCCGCGCGCGGGGGCTGTGCACGGCGGGCTGGTACACGCGGGTTGCACGCCGTCGTGCACGCCGGTCTGCACGCGGTGCACACCCGCCACGCCACGATCGAACAGGTAAAGATTTACCCGTGTGGCGATCCGGACCGGGCGGGGCGGTGGCGGTCGCTGACGGTCCACGCCGCAGAGATGTTCGGTGGAGGGCTCGTCCGCGAACATCCGCCGGGGTGCTGGTGGCCGGTCGCGATCAGCATGATCGGCGTCTGGTGGGAGCCGGCCGCCGCCGGCGAGGAGGGGTGGGGTCAGGCGGGTGGGGCCGGCTGGTAGATGGGTAGATGTTCGGCGGCCGCCTCGGTGAGCTGATCTTCCGGGTGTATGTGGTCAGGGGCAGGTCTTCTGGTAGGGCAGGTCGGGAATGTACAGCTTCCACAGATCGGCGGACAGGGAGCTGCCGAGCAGCCTGCATGCCTCGGTATCAGCGTGATCGCGAAGTGTGAACAGCTGGGCGGCGTCCCACAGGGTGACTGTGTGGTCGTAGCTGCCGGCGGCCAGGGTCTGCCCGTCCGGGGAGAACACCACCGAGGAGACGCTGTTGGTGGGTCCGGTCAGGGGTGTGCCCAGCCGGTGGGGTGCGGCCCGGTCGGTCAGGTCCCACAGGGTGACCGTGTCGTCGGCGCTGCCGGCGGCCAGGGTCCGCCCGTCCGGGGAGAACACCACCGAGGAGACGCTGTCGGT
>NZ_JAMQQG010000227.1:3732-7130 GCF_023716925.1 Frankia sp. R82 | reverse complement strand
GGGTCCGGTCAGGGGTGTGCCCAGCCGGTGGGGTGCGCCCCGGTCGGCCATATCCCACAGGGTGACCGTGTCGTCGTAGCTGCCGGCGGCCAGGGTCCGCCCGTCCGGGGAGAACACCACCGAGGAGACGCTTTTGGTGGGTCCGGTCAGGGGTGTGCCCAGCCGGTGGGGTGCGCCCCGGTCGGCCATATCCCACAGGGTGACCGTGTGGTCGGCGCTGCCGGCGGCCAGGGTCTGCCCATCCGGGGAGAACACCACCGAGTAGACGCGGTCGGTGGGTCCGGTCAGGGGTGTGCCCAGCCGGTGGGGTGCGGCCCGGTCGGCCATATCCCACAGGGTGACCGTGTCGTCGTCGCTGCCGGCGGCCAGGGTCCGCCCGTCCGGGGAGAACACCACCGAGGAGACGCTGCCGGTGGGTCCGGTCAGGGGTGTGCCCAGCCGGTGGGGTGCGCCCCGGTCGGCCATATCCCACAGGGTGACCGTGTCGTCGTCGCTGCCGGCGGCCAGGGTCCGCCCATCCGGGGAGAACACCACCGAGGAGACGCCGCCGGTGGGTCCGGTCAGGGTGTGGGAGTAGCCGCTGGTCAGGGCGGTGGTCAGGGCGTCACGGGTCTCCCCGGTGGGGTGGATGCGATGGGCGGCGAGGCCAAGTTGCAGCGCGGTCGACACGCTCACCGAGCGTGCGGTGTCGGCTTGGGCGATGAGCTGACGGCTGATCGCGACCCGTTTCTGCGCCGCCACGGTGCGGCTGTTGGCCAGGGCAAGACCGGCGGCGATGCTGACACCCGCGAGCAACACCACCAGGGTGGTGAACGCCGCGGCGAGCTGGCGGGTCCGGCGGGTCCGGGCTCGGGTCGCGCGGCGGGTGCCGGCGTCGAGGAAAGCGCGGGCGGTGGGGGTGAGGCCGGCGGGGTCGAGGGCGGTGCGGGTGGTGTCGACGCGGTCGCCGTCCCACAGATGGGTGTCGGGCTGGTGGGCCCGGTCCCACTGGTCGGCGGCGTCGGTGAGGGTGGCCTGCAGTCGCAGGGTGTCGGCGGCGGCGGTGATGGTGTCGTGCAGGGCGGGCCAGGCGGTGAGGATCTGTTCGTGGGTGAACTCGACCACCGTCTCCCCACGGCTGGTGCCCTGGGTGTTCTCGTGCGTCTGCTTGCTGCCCTCGTGGGTGTTGCTGGTGGTGAGAATGCGGTGGTCGACGAAGACGACAAGGTCGGTGCGAGTGGCGGAGTCGACGTCGTCGAGGTGGACGCGGCGGCGGCTGATCTGTCCGTCGCCGTCGACGGTGACCAGGCGCAGCAGGCCCGCGAGGACTTCCTCGCGTGTATGGCTGTTCTGGTCGACCGCCACGGCCAGTGCCTCGTCGGCGTGGCGGGCGAGGGCGCCGTGGACTCCACCGAGGGTGTCGTAGTGGGTGGTGGACAGCGCACCGCCGCGGCGGACACCGTTGGCGAGCTGGGCGAGGGTGAACGCCAGCAGGGGCAGGGCCTGCCCACCACCGGTGTCCGCGACCAGACGGGCCACGAGTTCATCGTCGATACGGATCCCGGCACGGCGTGCCGGTTCACGGATGACCAGCGGGAGCAGGTCCCGGCCCAGCGGGGCCAGGGTGAAGGCGTCCTGGACAGGCAGGTGGGTGTCGGCGGCGAGGAGCAGCAGCGGGTCGAGGAAATCCGAACGGATCGTGGCGACGACGCGGACACGTTCACCGCTGGCTTCCCACAACAGCGAAGCGAACCGTTGCCGTTCGGTCTCGCTGGTGCTGGTGAGCAGTTCCTCGGCCTGGTCGATGACCAGCAGCAACCGGCGGGCCGAGGACGCGGCGAGCAGATCAGCGACCAGCCCGGTCAGCCCACCGGGCCGGCCCAGCGCCTCACTGACCTGGCTTGCGGTGCGCCCCAGACCACGGGCATGGCATGCGGTGGCCAGCAGCCGGGCGAGTTCCCCCACCGGTCCCACCTCAGGGACCGCCGCCGGAACCAGCGCAGGCAGCACCAGCCAGTCCCGGTCCGCGGCCAGCAACGGGATCAGTCCGGCGCGGACCAGCGACGACTTCCCACACCCCGACGGCCCCACCACCGCCAGCAACCCACCCCCACCCGGCCGCACGGCCACCCGCAGCCGGTCGGCGAGCCGGCGGGTTTCGCCCGCACGGCCGAAGAACATCCGGGCCTGCCCGGTCGTGAACGCCGCCAGCCCCGGATACACCACCCCCGCCCCGTCGCCGTTCCCCTCGGCGGTTCCGTCCAGGCGCCGCAACGCCTCCAACAGCCACGTCCGCGCGGCCGCCCCCTCGCCGTCGACGATCACCCGTTCGGTGGTCTCCACCGGGATCAGCGGGCTTGTCACGTCCCGATCGGCCTGGATCGGCAGGATCGTCAACCCGGTCGCCCGGGCCGCGCCGATCTCCGCCGCGCACCACAACGAACCGTTGAACCCCTCGGTGATCACCGCGGCCAGTGCGTCCGCCCGGGCCAGCTCGCCGAACAGCCTGTCCACCCAGGCATCCCCGACCGCCACCCCACGGTGCAGATCACCACTGAGGAACACGGCATGACCCGCCTCGCTCAGCCAGTCCGCCACCCGCCCCGCCAACACCACATCCCGCGCGCTATGACTCACGAACACCCGTGCCACACGCCCCCCCGAACGTGAACCGGCCGCACACCCCGACCGACCATCACCTAACGACACCAAATCATCACACACCACCAGCAGTCCCCACCCCCACCCGCCGAAAAGCCCGACAACCAGACCCCCACCCCGGCGGTCCGACCCACGCAGGCCACAGCGATCATCCCCGGCACCATCACCAGCCAAAGACGATCAGCAGGTCGACGGAAAACGACGGCTGGCTTCTTGTTCGACACTCCGACTTTCCGACACGTTTCCCGGACAGCCGCCCGCCCGTTTCGCCCCCGATTCTGATTGCCGCCTGCCACATTTCTGATCTTGTTCAAATATCGAACGAATTCCAGACAAGATCAAATCGCGGGGGTGGCCGAACCACCGACCACGTTCCCGCGATCACGCGGACGTCTGCCGGTCGATCCAGCGCACCAACTGCTCGCCGCTCAGGGTGTCGGGGTGGTCGTCGCCGAGGATCCGCCGCTGGCGGGTGAGGGTGTCCTCGGTCAGCGCCCGCGCCCCCACCTGATCACCCAGGGCGGCCAGCCAGAGGGCGAGGTTGTTCGCGGAGCGCAGGGTGTCGGGGTGGTCGTCGCCGAGGATCCGCCGCCGGCGGGCCAGGGTGTCCTCGGCCAGCACCCGCGCCCCCACCTGATCACCCAGGTCGGCCAGCCGGACGGCGAGGTTGGACGCGGAGGTCAGGGTGTCGGGGTGGTCGTCGCCGAGGATCCGCCGCCGGCGGGCCAGGGTGTCCTCGGCCAGCACCCGCGCCCCCA
>NZ_JAMQQG010000227.1:0-3632 GCF_023716925.1 Frankia sp. R82 | reverse complement strand
GGGTGTCCTCGGCCAGCTCCCGCGCCCCCACCTGATCACCCAGGTCGGCCAGCGTGAGGGCGAGGTTGTTCGCGGAGGTCAGGGTGTCGGGGTGGTCGTCGCCGAGGATCCGCCGCAGGCGGGCCAGGGTGTCCTCGGCCAGCTCCCGCGCCCCCACCTGATCACCCAGGTCGGCCAGCGTGAGGGCGAGGTTGTTCGCGGAGTCCAGGGTGTCGGGGTGGTCGTCGCCGAGGATCCGCCGCCGGCGGGTCAGGGTGTCCTCGGCCAGCACCCGCGCCCCCGCAGGGTCGCCGAGGTCGGCGAGGGCGGCGGCGAGGGTGGTGGTGATGCCCAGGGTGTCGGGGTGGTCGGGGCCGGGGTGGGTGGTCCAGCGCTGGCGGGTGGGGGTGGCCAGGGTGCGGGCGGCGCCGGCCTGCCCGGCCTGCAGCAGATACCAGCCGGTGCGCTCCAGCAGCCGGCGGAATCCGTCGGGTTCGGCGACGCCGGTCTGGGCCAGGTGGCCGGCGGCGGCGCTGAGATGGGGGGTGAGGGTGGCGTAGGCAGGCCAGTCCCCCGGATTTTCTGCGTCGCCGGGGTGGGCGGTGGCGAGCAGGTCCAGTGCGCCGCTGATCGCGCTGGCTGTCTGGGTGGGGGTGAGGCGGGCGCGCAGCAGGGCCTGGACCAGGCGGTGTATCCGCCACCGGCCCGCGGCCGCACCCGAATCGGGTCTGCCAGCGGTAGGGGTGGGGGTGCCCGGGTCGGTGCCGCTGGTGCTGCTGGTGGTGGCGAGGGCGAGGCGGCGGATCGCGGCGAGCATCCCATAGGCCGTCTGCGGTTCCCCGATGACGAGCGCGCCGTCGTCGGGGTGGCTGGTGCTGGTCAGTGGGATGGGTTCGGGGGCGAGGAAGGCCAGCTGGTCGAGCAGCCGGGCGGCCTGCGGGTGCAGGGCGGCGAGCCGGTCGGCGGCCAGAGTGACGGTGCGGGTGAGTCCGGGGTGGTGCAGGGTGTCGTCGTCGAGGAGCACCGTCGGGGTGGCGGCGAGTGCGGCGAGGTACACGCCGACGGGCATGGTGGTGTCGGCGAGGTAGGCGCCGGCCTGTTCCACGGCCAACGGCAGATCCCCCACCGCCTCCGCCACCCGCCGCACCTCGGCATCGGTCAGAGCCGGAACATGACGGCGTAGCAGCGCGGCGGTTTCCGGCCGCGTGAACTCGCCGACCTCGACCAGCTCCACGCCGACCCGGCGGATCCCCGGGTCCCGGCTGGTCACCAGCAGCCGCCCCGAGCCCGGGGGCAGCAGACCGGCCAGGGTCTGCGGGTCGGGAATGTTGTCGTAGACCAGCAGCCAGCCTTGGCGGCGGCCCAACGCCACCAGCGCCGCCCGGGCCCGCGCGGGCACATCCCCCTCGCCGACCCCCAGCACCCCGGCAAGCTCAGCCAGGCCGGTTTCCAATCCGGTCGTGGTTTCCGCGTCGACCCACCACACCAGATCCAGACCGGCCGCATACCGCCAGGCGTACTCCACCGCCAGCTGCGTTTTCCCGACCCCACCCATCCCCTGCAACCCCGCCACCGCGACCCGCCCGCCACCGGCCAACCGGTCATGCAAGGCGGTGAGGAGAGGGTCGCGGCCGGTGAACAGCAGGTTCCGCGCCGGCACCGACCCCCACACCACGGGCAACCGGCCTGGGAAGCCCGGCTCCACTCCCAGCCGCGCTGTCGCGAGGGGGTCACCGGGAAACGACGGCTCCACCGTGGGTTTACCCCGCTGTCCGCGGGCGGCGGCCCGCAGCCGGCCGGCCGCCGCGTCCCGGTCGAGACCGAACAGGTCGACACTGACCAGCTGGGCGAGCAGACCCGGACGGGGGCAGTCCTCGACCCGAAACACCAGCAGCCGGCGATCCGCACCCGACGGATCCCGCGCCCAAGCGGCCTGCCACTCCGCCTCGGCATACGCCGAGGACAGATACGCCGCCGAGAGCACCGCGACCGTGCGCACCGCCCGCTGAGCCGCCCGGTGCATCTCGCTGACGAAATGCGACCCGGCCCCGAAATCCCACGCCTGAAGCCGCGTCGTGTAGCCGGCGGCCTCCAACTGCCAGGCCACCCACTCCGCCCACCCCTGATCCGCCCCCGTATACGACACGAAGACATCCACCCCACCCGCCACCGCCGCCGGTGGCGGGGTAGGGCCGGCCGTCTGATCCCCCGCGCTCATAGCCACCCACCCTGCCACCACCGCCACGAAACGTCACAACCCCGCCGCACAGCGAACAGGCCCCGGCCGCCACCCCGCCCCGACCCGCGGATGACGGGCCCGACCCTCACCCTCGACACGCCTAGTGATCGGAAAGCGGCAAAGGATGCATCTCACACTGCGTGACATAGATCGTTTACGTGAGACGGACGTCCTCGTCGCCGCGAAAGTCAACCGGATCAGCCGCTCGACCCTGGACTTCGCGACCCTGCTCGACCACGCCAGGCGCAGCCGCTGGGCGTTGAACGTTCTCGACATCGGCGCGGACCTCACCACCCCCGCCGGGGAGATATTCGCCCCGATCGTCGCCGTCATCGCCCAGTACGAACGGCGCCTCATCGGCCAGCGCACCCGCGACGCCCTCGCCATCCGCCGCGCCGCCGGCGTCCAACTCGGCACCGTGCACCGCATCCCCGACCCCATCGTGACCCGCATCCTCACCGCCCACACCGCCGGCGACGGCCTCACCACCATCGCCCGCGCCCTCACCGCCGACGGCGTGCCTACCGCACGAGGCGGAACCCCGTGGCAGGCATCCACCGTGCAGGCCGTCATCCGCCGCGCGGACACCACCGCCGCCGTCCGAGACCCGATCCGGGCCCAGATGCACACGGCCAAGCCTGACGTCGGTGCGCACCAGGACAGGCACGCCACGCATCATCTTCCACCCTGAGGGGCCTCTACCGACACAGCTCGGACATCCCCGGCACCTACCAGCACTCGGATCCACAGAACTACGGGTGCGGGCTCGCTGTGGCACCGGCCAGGAGAGCACCGCGGCCCGGCTGGCAAGCTGGACCCCACCCGTCCCGGATCTCCACAGGCGGGGTGTCGCAGAGCAGGGAGCGCGCCCGTGACGCCCGTGACCACCACCGCAGCCGCACCGGCCGCCTCCAAGGCCTCGCCGGGCCGGCCGCGGCTAACCGGCCCCCAGGCCGTCGCCCGCCAACTACGTCGCCTTCACCACCACCCTGCCCGTCAGCCCCGACGCCCGGACCCTTGCGGTGCGCGCCGCCCGCGACGGACAGGCGAACCTCACCGACACGGACCTACGCCGCCACCCGGATCCCGCGGGCCAGCTCGACGAACTGACCGCCGGCGGGTGGATCACCGGCGACGACCTCGCCCGCATCCTCGACGCCCCACCCGAAGAAGCCTTCCGCCTGCACTGAGCTGCGTGGCCGACTCATCGATACCGACCAGTACCACTGAGGCGCCCCGGCCATCCTGGTCGCCTACGAGGCCGGCTCCGCCGTCACCCGGCGCCTCCCTGCGCACCGATCTGCCTCGAGTAAGGTCGCGACCTGAGCCGCCACGGAGGGACTGTACGAGTAACGGTGTGACCCTGATCAGGGAGAACACCCGATGACGATCATGACTGACATGGCGGACACTG
>NZ_JAMQQG010000226.1 GCF_023716925.1 Frankia sp. R82 | reverse complement strand
CGAAGCCCTCACCGCATAACCTTCAACCAGGATCACGCGGCATCACTGTCCGTACACCACCACCGTGGGCATGACCCCATCGGGGGGCATCGGGTGAGGCGGGGCACTGCACCCAAGCGTGTACCCGAGCCGCCGGACGGCCATGGACGACGGTGGACGTCCATGGACTCGACGTGCTGATCGATCAGTAGGCGTGGACGTCTACGGAGATCGGCGGGAGGCGCGCCCGTTGCTCGATCCGCGGGTAGAGGACCGCCGCACTACAGTGCGGCCTAAAGCTGCTGCGCGGCTTCCGCTTCTCGACGCTCGCCCGACTTTTGTTGCCAGCAAGCGCGTTATGGATGGTCTCACTCTTGGTCTCGTTCAGGGTCGTTCAGCGGCGGTCGAGGCCACACGGTGGCACTTCCCCGCCTGCACCACGGACCGCTGTGAAGGCCGACGTACGGGCCACCGTGGCACTGAAAAGTGGAAGGTCGGCGGTTCGACCCCGCCCCTGCCCACCCACACAAGCAGGCAAGACAGAGGCCATCGGCGGCGCCGGTGGCCTCTTTGGTCACGGCTCGACTCGGGGGACGCCGCGGCCGCCTGCCGGCCCTCCGGCCGGGTCGGGTGCTTCTTCTCGTGGAGCCCGGTGGGGACGAACTGCCCGATCTGACCCCCTGCCCGTCACATCGATACTCACTATCATCAGACTCGTGGACAATGACTCAGCGTCACCATTGGGTGTCCCGGTGGATCTGCCCCGCGTACCCACGGATCGGTTCGGTTCGCCGCTGACGGGGCTGTCCGTCTGATGGCCGGGCGGATGGTCGTCTTCGGCGCGACCGGGTACACCGGGGAGCTGGTGGCCCGGGCACTGGTGGGCCGGGGGCATCGGCCCGTGCTGGCCGCCAGGTCGGGTGATCGCCTTGAACGTCTCGCCGAGGAGCTGGGCGGCCTGCAGACCGAAATCGCCGACGCCACGCGGCCGGAGTCCGTTCGGGCGCTGGTGGAACGCGGCGATGTTCTCGTCTCGACGGTCGGTCCGTTTCTGCGCTGGGGCACCCCGGCGATCGAGGCGGCGGTGGACGCCGGGGCGCATTATCTCGACTCGACCGGCGAGCCGGACTTCATCCGTCGGGCGTTCGAACAGTATGGCCCGTCGGCACGGCGAAACGGCTCCGCTCTGCTCACCGCCTTCGGTTTCGACTGGGTACCCGGCAACCTCGCGGCGGCGCTGGCCCTGGCCGAGGCCGGCCCGGAAGCGGTACGAGTCGAGGTCGGATACCTGTCGTTGGGCGGGGCCGGCCGGAGCGGAGGCACCCGGGCCAGCTCGGTGGACGCGCTGCTGGCGCCGTCGTTCGCGTTCCGGGGCGGCCGGCTGAGGGCGGAACGCGGCGGCGCGCGGGCCCGCCAGGTCGATTTCGGGTCGGGGCAGCGGCGGTGGGCACTCAGCATCGGTGGCTCGGAGCACTTTGCTCTGCCGGCGCTTCATCCGACCCTGCGAGACGTTGACGTGCTCCTCGTGGCGGCCGATCCGAAGGTCACGCGGGCCCTGCCCGTGCTGTCCCTTGTCGTGGCCACCGTGACCAGGGTTCCCCCGTTGCGAGCAGGACTGCTGTCGCTGGTGCGGCGCCGGGTGAGCGGCTCGACCGGCGGCCCCGACGCGACGGCCAGAGCGGGCAGCAGTGCGGTCGTGGTGGCCGAGGCGTTCTCCCCGTCCGGCAAGGTCATGCGGCGGGTGCGCCTGGCGGGGGTCAATCCCTACACCTTCACCGGCGAGATCATGGCCTGGGGTGCACAGACGCTTGCCGCCGGCGGAGCCAGGGGTGCCGGGGCGCTCGGACCGGTGGAGGCGTTCGGGCTGGACGAACTGCAAGCCGGCGTCCGCTCGGCCGGCCTGGAGCAGACCTGACGGGCGGTGCTGGGCGAAGATGCCGGCGGCGGTGACGGTGAGACATCCCGGTGGCGGGTCACGGATCTCCTCGCGAGCGCACAGCGCGAGGCGCGCCCCGTCAGCACTGTCCATCCCGGTCCTGTCTGGACCGGTGGCTCCAGGGCGTGTCTGGTGCCCCTGGGCCACTGGTACGGCCGAGGTAACAGCGTGCGCCTTTTTCGAAAGCCGGCCGGAAGATCCGCCGGCCGTCGACGGAGCGCGCCCATCTCGCCTCGCCGAAAAGAACCGGGTGTCGGTCCCTGCCCGCGAGGACGACCGCATCGATCTCGTTCCGCCCGCCCGTGCTCCAGTAGGGCCCGACCGCGACGATGTCCCGGCCCAGCGTGCCGGCGACCGCGAGTCGGCGCAGATGGCGATTTCGTCTCCCGGTCGAAATGATGTGGCCATGGAAGACTGTCGTCTGGAATCAGGTGTAGCACCCCAAGGTGGCGGATGGTCTGTGCCCCGCGGACCTGGGTGAATGATCGATCTGGCCCTCGCTGCGAGATGTCGGATCGCTGCTGTGGGGCTGCGGGTGACCAGCGCCGGGGCGGCCCGGCTCAACGGGCGAACGCGTCGATGCTGGGGAGCGCGACCCCGTGCTGGTCGAACATGGCCAGGTTCGCGGCTGGCGGCAGCTCACCGGGCTTCGGCGGAACCGTGAGCCAGCCGGGCTCCCAGTCGAGGAATCCCAGGCCACGGTGGTCAGGTACGTCCCGCAGGATCTGGCGCAACTGCCTGAAGTACTGCTCCTGCCCTGCCGGTGTCGCCGGCAGGGACTGCGCGTCCGGTAACTGTCTCGCCGAGGTGACCCAGTCGCCCGCCTTCGCGCCGGACATCGTCCAGGGATAGGCGGTCTCTGTTATCAGAATTTTCCGGTGGTACCGCGCGGCCAGGACGGCAAGATTTGCGCGCAGATCCGACAGCGAGCCGTTCCAGAACGGATAATAGCTCAGGCCGATGACGTCGAATGACGTGACGCCGGCATGGAGGAGACTGTCAAAGAAGTATCGCGAACGGCCGATGTCACCTCCACTGTCGATGTGCAGGACGACCGGCAGGTGCCCGCGCGGTGCTCCTTCCCTGGCGCCATCGATGGCGCTGTTCACCAGTGCGGCGAGGTTCGACCATTCCTTGGTGGTCCCGTCCCGGACCGAACCGACCGGCCAGAGGATGCCGTTGGTGATCTCGTTTCCTATCTGGATCATATTGATCGGGGTGCCCTGCGCCGCGAGCTTCGCCACGAGGTCGCGAGTGTATTCCCTGATTGTTTTCTTCATGGTGGCGAGATCTTCGCCGCGCCACGCCTCCGGCGGCTCCTGTGCGTGCGGATCTGCCCAGAAGTCCGAGTACTGCGGTGCCAGGAGAATCTTCAGTCCGGCATTCTTGGCTCGGCGGGCCAGAGTCAGCACCGCCTGTTCGTCGCTGTATCCCGCGGGCGGATTCACCCAGACTCGCAGCCGTACGTAGTTGCCGCCGTGGGCGGCGAGAATGTGTTCCAGGGGAAGGTGACGCAGGCCGTCGGAGAGCGTCGTCCCGGCCGCCTCCTCCTGGAGCGTGAACGAGATGTCCGCGCCCCGGACAGCGAGGACGTCGGACGCGCCCCCGGGGCGCCGCTGGACGGCGATGATCAGAAGCAGTGCCGCCACCAGCGCACCGGCGAGGGTCGGGCCCGCCAGGTGGGTCACGCGCACATGTCTCCCCTCCCGACGCCCGCTCGTCGTCGCGAGCCGAAGCCCCGAGTGCGGCAGCTGGCCGCCTGGCCGTCTGATCGTCCGCTCACAGGAGGATTCCTCTGCGCCTGTCGGGCCCGTCTGATCGTAAGAAAATACCCGTTCCTGACTTCCTGCCGTGCCTGCTACGGCCGCTTCGGTCCGCGGCGGTAGGCGTGACGGGGGTCACGGCGAATGCTGGATGAAGGCGACAGAACAACCGCGACGCGCCCGGAGTGGCGCACTCGTCACTTTCTGTATAGATATTGTCAATCTGTGTGCGATGCTATATAACTGCTACCTATACGGCGTGGGTCGACCATGAGTCGGCCTCGAACCGGACACGTGGGCGGGGGCGGAACGTGTTTCGAGCTGAGTCACCGATGTCTGTTCTGTCGACACGCTGTGGCCGGAGTGACGACCTGCAATAGCCGAACCATCTGCCCGGTCACGCCCTGACGTGTCCGCCCATGTCTCGGCGGTCAATCGTCCAGGCATCCGACCGAGCCTGATCGCAGTATTTTCGCGCGCCCGGTCGTGCCCGGTGGGATCGTCTTCCCGCTGATTCTTTGTCGAGCCTCCGCCCGGGCATTGATAGTGGGGGAGAGCGGTGCAGCTTCCGCTGCGTGACAACACTCTGACGGAGCGTTCGGCAGATGGTCTGGGGCAGCTGACCGTCCCCCTGCAGTACCGCTTCCCGGTGTCGGACCCGTTGGAGGCCGGGCCAGGCCAGGTCGCGGTCCGGGTCCAAGCCATGGACGTGCTGGATCGACGGCAGAAATGGCAGTACCGGCTGATCCTGATCGGGTGGCTTGCCACTGTCGGCTTCTTCTGGCAGTGGTGGCTCCAGGCGCGCAACGTGGGCTCGCCCCTGCTGTTCGTTCCGATGTCGCTGTCCCTCTTCTACGTCGGCACGTTTCTGTCCACCATGTACATGATTTTCGTCGGGAACATGCGCCGGCCGGCTCCCATCCCGGTGCAGCAGGCGGAGAGAAGCGGCCGGATCGGACGGGTGGCCGTTCTCAGCCTGACAGTGCCCGGCTCCGAGTCGCTGGAGATCGTTCGTCGCCAGCTGATCGCGATGAGCCAGATCAGGTATCCGCATGACAGCTGGATTCTCGTCGACAAGGTCGCCTCGCCGGAGATAGAAAAGCTCGCCCGTTCGGTCGGCGTCAAGTATTTCTCCCGCCATGACGAGGCCCGCTGGGGGAAGTCCGGCGTGGCGGCCTGGAACCGCAGGTTCCCGCCCTTCCAACGCAAGACCAAGGCCGGTAACGTCAACAGCTGGCTCAACGCCCACGGGCATCGTTACACGCATTTCACGCAGCTTGACATCGACCACATTCCGAATCCCGACTATCTGGATCGGGTGCTCGGCTACTTCGCGGATCCGGCGGTGAAGTGGGTACAGGCACCGAGTGTGTACGGCAACTTCGAGTACTGGACCGCCCGGGGCGCCGCAGAGCAGGAACTGGGCCTCCAGGGCCCTCTTCAGATGGGCTTTTACGGATTCTCCAAGACGCCGTTCATCATCGGCAGCCACTGCACCTATGATGCGGCGGCGATCCAGGAGATCGGAGGATTCCAGCCGACCCGGGCGGAGGATCATCTCGACACCGTCTGTCTCGCCGCGCGTGGGTATGAGGGGTTTTTGTCCCCGACATCCTCGCGGTGGGGGACGGGCCCGAGACGTTCGAGACCTATCTGTCGCAGCAGTTCGCGTGGGCGTACTCGATGATCGAGGTGCTGCTGCGCCACACACCGCGGCTGCTTCGGCGCTACCGGCCGCGTCAGGCGCTCCAGTTCCTTTTCGCCCAGACCTGGTACACCTTCTGGTCCGTCTCGATGCTAATCCTCTTCGTCCTGCCGCTGGCAGCGTTGGTCCTGGACTGGCGTATAGCACAGGTGCATTACCTGGACTTTCTCGGCCACAGCCTGCCGATGACTGGCGCCGCAGCGCTGATCTGGCTGTGGAGCCGGCCCTGGCACGTGCCCGCGGGCGTGCGTCTGACCTGGCGCGGAGTCGTACTGCATGCCGCCCGCTGGGTGATCGTCCTCTCCGCACTCGTCCAGGTCGTCCTACGAGTCAAGAAGCCCTACATGATCACTAAAAAGGGTGTCGGTGGGGACGGTGCGGCCCTTCCCCTGGGACTGGTGGCGCCCTATATCGCCATGGCGGTGCTGCCCCTTGCGGCCTGCTGGTACTACCTGACCGTGTACGGCTCGGGCCCGACGGCGGGAAATCTTCTGTTCGCCCTGCAGGACGCGCTGGTGTTTCTGCTGGTGCTGGCCTTCGTGGTGGTACAGGAGGTCCTGGCCGCCACGGACGGCGAGCCGCGACTCGCCGTCCGCCTGCGTCGCCAGGCCCGGACGTTGACAACGACGGGCCTGCTCGCGGTCGCGCTGGTGGCCACCGCTATCGCCAGCGGGCACCCACTGTGGACAGCGATTTCCCTGGTGTGACGCCCGGCTGCGCCAACGGGGATCCGCCGGTGAGTGGACTCCCGGCCCTCGCCGGGCGAGAAGGGCCCGGGTCTTGACGCGGCTATGTGAGGAACTGGCTCGGGGGCCCGCCGGGGCGTTGCAGGAGCCCGCGGACAGCGGCGATCAGTTCGTCGTCCTGGCTGGAGGCTGGGATCTGGAAGTCGGCGATGCGCATGGTGGGTAGCCAGCCGTGCTGGGGCGGGACGAGGTCGGCGAGTGCCTCACGGAAGGCGCGTTGCCGGTGTCGTCCGCCGGGGCCGGGGAACAGCGGCGGGCATGGCCTGACGAAACCCGGCGGTCAGCGGGTGCGGGGGGCGACGCGGCGAGTGGGCGGGGCGGTGGTCGGGTCGTCCGGCCAGGGGTGGCGGGGGTAGCGGCCGCGTAGCTGCGCGCGGACCTGCGGGTAGCCCGTGCGCCAGAACGACGCCAGGTCGCTGGTCACCGCCACCGGGCGGCCCGCCGGCGACAACAGGTGGAGCACCAGCGGCGCGCGACCGTCGGCGACGACGGGGACCCGCTCCCATCCGAACACCTCGGCGATCTTCACGGCCAGCACGGGGCCGGCCGCGCCGCTGGTGGTGCTGTAGTCGAGGCGCACCCGGGAGCCGCTGGGCACCGCGACCCGCTCGGGTGCCAGCTCGTCCAGCCGGGCGGCCTGTGGCCAGGGCAGCAGCCGGCGCAGCGCGCGGCCGGCGTCGATGCGTCCGAGGTCGGCGCGGCGTCGCACGCCGTCGAGGTCCGGCCCGAGCCAGCCCGGGGCGCAGGCCAGCAGAGCGGCGTCGGTGACGTCGGGCCAGGGGGTGCCGAGCAGCCGGTGGCAGAACGCGAGCCGGTCGCGCAGGGCGAGCGCATCAGCGCTCCAGCGCAGCACGGGGAGCCCCGCGTCCCGCAGCCCGTCGAGCACCGCGGCCCGCAGCAGGGACGGGTCGGGCCTGGCCGCCGGGCGTTCGGCGAGGATGATCGCGCCAAGTCGCTCGAGTCGGCGGGCGACGATGTCGCCACCGGACCAGGCGACCTCGTCCTCGGTGCGCAGCAGCGCCGTGCCCGCCTCCCGCGCGGTGGCCACGTCGAGGACGACGGCCAGGCGCACCCGGGCGGAGGTCCGGTCGGGCCCGCGGTCGGCGACGGCAACAGCGAGCCACTGCGCCCCGGTCAACGCCGAACCCGGGGCGAGCTCGGCGCCGGTCCCGCCGGCCATCAGGTAGGTCGAGCTGCCGGGGGCGCGGACCCGCGCGAGCCGCTCGGGGAAGGCGAGGCCGACCACCAGTCCCGCCGCAAGATCGTCGGTCAGTCCACCCGTTCCCGGTGGCACGGGCCCGGCAGACCCGGCAGACCCGGCAGACAGAGCAGGCCCGGCGAGTTCACCGTGCCCAGTGGGTTCACCGTGCCCCGCGGGGGTGGAGTCCGCGGCCGAGCGCAGCCGGCGGGCCTCCTCCCGCCAGCGGGTGGACGCGGCCCGGTCGGTGTCGTTGCGCAGGCGGCGCCACACGGCGACCAGGTCGTCGGAGTGGCCGCCCACCGGGCCGTCTCCGGAGAGGATCGCCACGACCTCCGCCGCGCGGCGGGCGCCGACGGCCCGGCTGCCGTCGAGCAGCGCCCGCGCGAGCCGCGGATGGGCCCCGACCTGGGCGATCGAACGTCCTCGTGGGGTGACCCGGCCGGTCTCGTCGACCGCGCCGAGGGCCCGCAGCGAGACCCCGGCGGCCTCCATCGCGCCGACGGGAGGGTCGCTGGGCAGGGGCAGGCCCACGCCGCCGGGATGGCCCCAGACCGCGAGCTCCAAGGCGAAGGCGGTCAGGTCGGCGACGGCGATCTCCGGTTCCGGCTGGGCGGGCAGGCGGTCGTGCTCAGCGGCGGACCAGCACCGGTAGACCCGGCCCGGCGCCTCCCGCCCCGCCCGGCCCGCGCGCTGCCCGGCGGACGACCGCGACACCCGCACGG
>NZ_JAMQQG010000225.1 GCF_023716925.1 Frankia sp. R82 | reverse complement strand
GGGGGGGGGGGGGGGGGTGGGGGGGGGGGGGTGGGGTGGGTGGGTGGTGGGGGGGGGGGGGTGGGGGGGGGGGGGGGTGGTGGGGGCCCGGGCGGCCCGGACGGCCAGCGCGCGCCGTCGGCGGTGCCGGTGAGCGAGCCGGCGGGCCTGCGCGGAGGAGGTGAGGAGCAGTGCGGTGAGCCAGCCGACGACGGCGAGCAGGCACCAGGGTGAGACGACCCAGATGTCGGCCGTGGTCGTGACGGCCCGGGTGGTCGACAGATCGGCGTGGTACGACACGACCGCGGTGAGCCGGGTCCGGCCGAGACCGAGTGGGAGGGCGCGCCAGGAGATCGGCTGGTCGGCCCATTTGCCGGGCATGAACAGCTGCGGAGGCTGCCGCAGGTTGTTGTCGAGGCGCGCGGTGTGCCCGTGCAGGACGGCATGACCGATGCCGGTCGGACGCAGGTCCGCGGTCACCTCGTGGAAGGCGAACAGACTTGACGGGCCATCGTCGACGATGCGCAGGGTCGCCTCCCCGTGGGTGGCGAGTTGCACGTGGCCCAGCACCGGCAGACGTCGGCCCGAGTCCCGCAGGTGGGCGCTGGCATGTTCGTGGGTGTCACCGGGGACCTGCAACGTGACCAGGGCACCCAGCTGATGGAGCACCGTGACTCCGGGGCCGCCGCTCAACGGCCGGGCGAGGAAGCCCAGCAGGTAACCGCCGGGCGCCAGCGCGGGCGGGACGGCGACCTTCACGTCGATCGAGGTCGTCGAGCCGGGGCTGGCGACGAACCGGGACGGGGACCAGGAAACGCCGGAACCGAAGCGGGGGTCCGGTGCGTCCCTGAAGTCCAGCCGGCCATTGTTACCCGGGATGGGCGTGGCCGGGCGGATACCGACCGGGACAGCCTCGTGCCCCGGGTTGGTGACGAGGAAGTGGGCGAGAACGGTCTGGCCGGGAACCGCCCGTGTCGGCCTGCCCGGCGGGTCGAACGTCACCTGTAGCTCGGGCCCGTGCACTGCCGCTGCCGCTCTGGGTGCACTACCGGGTGCCTCGCCGCCGGACGGCTCGTTCTGCGCGCGGGCCGGTGTGCCGGCGATGCCGAGGACGGCCGCCGCCAGGACGACGGCCGTCGCGGCGGCTCGGGCCCGGCCGCGGTGGTGTCTTGTACATGTCACGCCACATTCTCCAGTCCCCCAATCTTGCCGACCCCAATCCTGTCCGAGATTTCGCGAAGCGCAAGGGAGGTGGCGATTCGGAAGCGGGTTTCGGCCCGGCCGCTCCGGGTCGACACCTGGAGCGGAATTTTCCGGCGCGTCGAAGTTCACGCCGCCGGCGGCTGGGATCATCACGGCAGGCCGTCGTTTTCTGTCTTTTCCAACCGGATGTCCAGGTTGCCGAACTTGCATTTTCCGGCTACCCGTTCCACCCTCGCCGGGGAGCTGTAAGACGGCAGTGCGCCCGACCCGCCAGAGCGAGCACACTGCCGGTCCCAGTCAACCAGAACACATTCTGCGTGCTGACCGCTTGTTCTTTACGTGTAGGTGGGGGTCACCGTGTACACGATGTTTCCGTGGAAGGCGCCGGACGGCTGGCTGAAGTCCACCGCAATCTGGTTGTTGAGGGTGAGGGTGTCGAAACCGCCGTCGGTTCCGGCTGTCGCCGTCACGATGGTCTGCGGGGTAGTCGGGTCATAACCGACGTACTTGTCCGCGGTGTAGGGGGCGGAGAGGGTCGCTCCGGAGGTGGAGCTCGGGGTCAGGGTGGCCTGGGCGGCGAACCTGTTGGTGGTCAACGTGGCCGACCCGGCGGTGCTCTCCTGCTGCACGAACGTCGGGTCCGGCGCCATGGCCGCGGCCAGGGTGTAGCCGCCGCCCGCGTTCGTCTGGACGGTCAGGGTGACGGTCTTGGCGGCGACCGGGCCGGCCGGGGTGCCGGGAACGGGCTGCAGGGTGAAGGCGGGGGTGTCGTTCGTGAAGATCAGCGAGCGGCCGAGCAGGATCGTGACCGCGGTGTTGGAGTCACCGAAGTTGACATCCGCGCTGGTTCCGGTGTCGATCGTCGCAGGCCCGGTGGCCTGGGTCGTCACCGTCGAGTTGAGCGGCGGCGGGCTGGGCGTGTCCGTGTTGGTGAACCCGCCGAACTGGACGAAGACGGGCACGCCTGCGGCGACCGCGGCCGGGGTGGTCACCGTGTAGGTCACGGTGTTCGTGCCCGTGTCCAGGGCGACCGTGCCGGCGCCGAGGCCGGCGACGCTGGAGATCGTCGGCGTTCCGGTCGTGCCGGCCGGGACGGTGAAGGTCACCGACGTGACGGTTCCCGCGGTCAGGGTGGTGAAGCTCCAGGTGTAGGTAACCCCCGTCGCACCTGTGGCGTTGTTGTCGACCGACCAGCTCACGTCGGTGAGGGTCGCCGCGGAGGCGGGCCCACCCGATACCACCAGAGCACCGGCGATGATTGCCCCAAGGGTCATCAGCCGGGCGATGGCCTGCCACCCACCGCCACTTTTCTGCGGTTTCTTTCTCCACCTCAGGCCGAGATTCACTGGCATTACTTTGCGTCCTTTCGTATCGGTTGCCCCGCGAGTTCGCCGTCGTTGTGTGGCGACGATCGCGCGGGTGGGTCCCGGAGCTGGCGCCACGTCGAGAACGTGGTCGGGTCGGGGCTGGACCCGGTACGAGTGCGCCGGGTATGCGCAAGTTTCGCCGGCCGCTCCTGTCGCTACCGGGGCAGGTATCGACCAAAAGGGCATGCGAATAGTGCACTGTGCACCGCGCTCGGAACGTAAATGGTCATCGAGTTCACCGGTGCTCGGAGCTCCGCCGTACGCTGGGTATCGCCTTCACCCGTCAGTAAGCGTCGGCAGGCTATCTCCACCCCGCCTTTCCGCTCGGGCAGTTCCCGATCGGCGTTTCCCGGCTTCGGCTTCCATCTCGCCAGTGTCGGGATAAGCGGCTGGGTGGCCGGGGATCCGCCGGAAACCGGGACACCTGGCACCCACCGGCCGGCGCGACCACCATGACGACCTGCCGCACGACCGTCCGCTGGCACGTCGTCCAGCGGCGCGGGGTGCGCGGTGCCGGGAGCGGGGCGTCACCCGCGCACGCGGCCGCCGGCCGGCCGGGCGTCCGGTGGGGTCGGGTGCCGAGTGAGGTCGGGTGCCGGGCGAGGTCGGTGTCGGGCGGCCATCGCGGGCCGGTTGCCGGTGAAACCGGCGTGTAGGGGCGGTGATACCGCCGCTGCCTAACGTTGCTCAGGTCCGATCCCGCGGCGTCCGATCCTCGCTCGGCCCGCATCCCACCCCGGACGGAGGGAGCAGTTGTGACCACCATGCCCGCGGTCCAGGCCAGTGGCCTGGTCAAGAAGTTCGGCGACCTGCGGGCCGTCGACCACATCGACCTCGAGGTGCGTACCGGGGAGATCTTCGGTGTGCTCGGGCCCAACGGCGCCGGGAAGACCACCACGCTGAAGATGCTGGCCACGCTGCTGTCGATCGACGGCGGCCGGGCCGAGATCTTCGGGGTGGACGTCGCCGCCGAGGCGCACCGGGTCCGCCAGCTCATCGGCGTGACCGGCCAGTACGCCTCGGTCGACGAAGACCTCTCCGGCGCGGAGAACCTGTGGCTGTTCGGCCGCCTCCAGGGCCTGAGCTCGAAGGACGCCCGGGCCACCGCCCGGCGGCTGCTGGACCAGTTCGGGCTGGGCGAGGCCGCCGACCGCAGGATCGCGGAGTTCTCCGGCGGCATGCGCCGCCGCCTGGACCTCGCCGCCTCACTCATCACCCGCCCGCCACTGATCTTCCTCGACGAGCCGACGACCGGCCTGGACCCGCGCACCCGCGGCCAGATGTGGGACACCATCCGCGGCCTGGTCGACGATGGCTGCACCGTCCTGCTCACCACGCAGTACCTGGACGAGGCCGACCAGCTCGCCGACCGGGTGTGCGTGATCGACCAGGGCCGCAAGGTGGCCGAGGGCACTCCGGACGCGCTGAAGTCCCAGGTCGGCGACTCCACCCTGCAGCTCGAACTCGCCCCCGGCGCCGACCCGGTCCGGGCCCGTGAGGTGGTGTGGCGGGTCCTCGGGGCGGAGCCGGCCACCACACCCGAGTCGGGACGTCTCAACGTCCCGCTCGACGTTGCCGACCGGGCCGCCGACGTCCTGATCGCGCTGCGCGAGGCCGCCGTCGACATCGCCTCGGTCAGTGTCGCCAAGCCCACCCTGGACGAGGTCTTCTTCGCCCTCACCGGCCATGGCGCCGTCCCCGACCAGAGCCCGACGAGTCCCGCCGAGACCGCCGAGACCGCCGGGACCGCCGACGACCACCATGTCATGGAGGTGGCCTGATGAACACCGTCCTCACCGCACCGTCCGCCGCAGGACCCACCGCACCCACCGCACCGCCGCGGTCGGCGCCACGAATCGACCCCGCCGCCGCGGTCGCCCGCACCCGGTCCCGGGCCGGGGTGGGAGACACCCTCACCCAGACCTTCGCCATGGCGTGGCGAGCGCTGAAGAAGATGCGCCGTAACCCGGAGCAGCTGTTCGACGTGGTGATGCAGCCGCTGCTGTTCACCGCGATGTTCGCCTACGTCTTCGGTGGCGCGATCTCCGGTGACGTACACAGCTACCTGCCGTTGCTGATCCCCGGGATCGTCGCCCAGACCGTGCTCACCACCTGCATGGCCACCGGGACGCAGCTGCGGGAGGACATGGACAAGGGAGTCTTCGACCGGTTCCGGTCCCTGCCGATGTCCCGGGTCGCGCCGCTGGCCGGGCCGATGGTCGCCGACCTGGTCCGCTACCTGATCGCGGCGATGCTCACCTACGCGATGGGGCTGGTTCTCGGCTACCGGCCCGGCGGCGGGGTGCTCGGCGTGTTCGGGGCGATCGTGCTCGCGGTGATCACCGGATGGTCGATGGCGTGGGCGTTCACCTGGATCGGCACGATCGCCAAGAGCGCCCGCAGCGTCCAGGGCATCTCGATGATGATCCTGTTCCCGCTGACCTTCCTGTCGAACGCGTTCGTCCCGGCGAAGACACTGCCGGGGTGGCTGGAGGCGTTCACCCGGGTCAACCCGGTGTCACACCTGGTCTCCGCCACCCGGGACCTGGCGAACAACGGCGTGCTCACCGCACAGGTCGGCTGGACCCTGCTCACCGGACTCGCCGTGATCGTGATCTTCCTACCGCTGTCGGTCCTCAACTACCGGCGCCAGCTGTAGCTCACGGCCGCCCGGTGTGACCAGCCGCGCGACGAGCTGCTCGACGAGGGCCCGGGCCTCGCCGAGTAGCTCGTCGCAGTCCGTCTGGTCGTCGGCCGCAGCCAGGGCCGTGCGCAGCGCGCCCGGCGCCTGCCGTTCGGCCAGCGCCTCGATCCGCGGCCAGGACAGCGACGGGGTCGTCGTGACGCAGGAGAACTGTCGGGCCAGGACGAGCAGCTTCACCGCCACGCGCAGCGTCACCAGCGGTTGCTCGCTGCCGCCGTCCGCGCCGTGCCGCAGGGCCCAGGCGCTGAGTGCGAACAGCAGAGCGCCGCAGGCGGGATAGTCGATCGTGGCTGCCTCGCGTCGCAACACGCCGACACATCGGAGCAGGCCGTCGCGGAACAGGTCGTAGCCGATTTCAAGATCATCTCGGGTGTTCGCGTGCCAGGTGAACGCGGCGAGCGAGAGCGCGTCCGCGACTACCACCCAGGGCTCGGCGCCGGTCGGCACGCTGCCGGGCAGCCGGACCTCGCGCATCTCGCGCGTCGCCGCCAGATGACGGCGCAGGCCGTCGGTGGTGTCACCGCGGGCGAGCGCGAGCTCCGCCCGACCGATCGCCGCCAGGATCGCGCCGCCCAGAGGCGACCCGTCGGGCGGGCCGATCCGGGCAAGGTAGTCCTCGGCCTGCCCGAACCGGCCGTTGTTGATCGCGTCGATCGCGAGCAGAACGTGCAGCTGCGCCACGTCGTCGCGGGCACCGAGGCGTTCCATGACCGGCAGGGCTGCTTGGGCGTGGGACCGCCCGGCGTCCGCATCGCCAAGCTGCATCGTCAGCTCGGCGAGCTGGGCGTGCAGCAGTGCGGTGAGCCACGGCCCGTCCTGCGCCGTGGTCAGGGTCAGCGCCTCGGTGGCCGCCGCGATCGCCGCCCGGGGCGCACCGGCGTTCTCCCGCCGGCGGATCAGCCATACCAGGCAGGCCAGACGGGTCGACCGGTCGGCCTCCGCGGTCAGGCGCATCAGTTGCGCCTCGATGTCCGCCGGCTGGGCCCGGTCCAGCGCGAGCAGTATCTGCACCGTCCCGCGCAGCGCCGCATTGTCCGTCGCCTGCGGACCCAGCCGGGCCAGCAGCTCACCGACCGCGGCCGGCAGTCGGCCATCGCCGATGAACAGCGAGGTGCGGGCGATGATGGTCACTGCCGTGAGCGTCGACGTCAGGGCCGTCGCCGGCGGTTCCCAGCGCGACAGCACGGTGGTGACGGCGTCGAGCAGCACCATCATCCGGGTGTGTTCGCCACGGATCTCCCAGAACATGCCGAGCACCGCTACCAGCCGGGATACCGTCTCGCCGTCGCCCTCGACGAGGGCGGCCCGCAGCTCATCGGCGAGGTTCGTCTCCTCGGCGGCGAGCGCGTCGATCGCGTCGAACTGCCGCTCGCTGACGAGCTCCGCGCCGTGCCGGGTGGCGTGGCCGACCGCCCAGGCCCGCAACGCCCGCCGCGCCGGCGCCTCATCGCCGGCCGCGGTCAGCCGCAGCCGACCGAACTCGCGAACGGTCTCCAACATCCGGTAGCGCACCCCGCCGGCCGACTCGCGCACGCTCAGCAGCGACTGGTCGACCAGGGCCTGCACCGCATCCACCGCATCCACCGCATCGCCGGGATCCACCGCATCGCCGAAGCCGGCCGGGTCACCACGGTCGGCTTCGGCGAGGACGTCCGCGGCGGCGTCCAGGGTGAAACCGTCCGGGAACAGCGACAGCCGGCGTAGCGAGCGCCGCTCCGGCTCGGCGAGCAGGTTCCACGACCAGTCGATCACCGCGAGCAGGGTGCGGTGGCGGTCGGGAGCGGCGCGATCACCGCTGCGCAGCAGCGCGAACCGGTCCGCCAGCCGACGGTCGACGTCGTGCACCGACATCGCCCGCACCCGCGCCGCGGCCAGCTCGATCGCCAGCGGCAGGCCGTCGAGCCGCTCGACGATCCGCCCGACCACCTCGTCGTCGAGGCGGACCGAGGGTCGGGCGGCCGTCGCGCGCTGGCGGAACAGCTCGATCGCGTCGGGGCGGGCCAGTTCCCCGAGCAGATGAACCCGCTCGGCGCCGATGGCCAGGGGTGCCCGGCTGGTCGTGAGTACCCGCAGATCGGCGACGGTTGCGACAAGAAAGGCAACCAGGCCGGCAACCTCGGCGAGGACATGCTCGCAGTTGTCCAGCACCAGCAGGGTCGGCCCCCGAGACAGCCGCGCCGCGATCCGGGAACGCAGGTCGGCGCGCTGCGTGGGGGTCAGCGCCCGGCGCTCGCCGATCGAGTCGCGCACGCCGAGTGCCGAGCCGATCTCCCCCAGCAGATCCTCGGGCGCACTCACCCCGACCAGCCCGACGACGTGCACGGTGGGCAGCTCGGCCTCCCGGGCGAGCAGGTTCGCCAGCCGGGTCTTGCCGAGCCCCCCCGGCCCGACGATCGACACGACCCGCGAGCGGCCCAGCAGCCCCAGCAGCACCTCGACGTCATGCTGGCGGCCCAGCAGGGCCGTGGCGTCGTGGCTGATGCCGGTGCGGACCGGCCGGTCGCGGGCGAGCAGGTCCCGCTGCACCCGGGCGAGTGCCTCCCCGGGGCCTGTGCCGAGGCGTTCCCGCAGGTCGCGGCGGTACTGCTCGTAGCGTTCGAGGGCCGCGCCGGGCCCGCGTACCGCGGCCTCGCTGCGCAGCAGGTCGGCCAGCAGGTCCTCGTCCGCGAGCTGCCGCGGCTGTGCCTGCGCCGCCACCGTCTGCGCCGCGACGAGAACGGGGAACGCCTCGCCGTGGTGGCCCGTTCGGGACTGGGCCCGGGCGAGTAACAGGTGTGCGGCGGCGAGCGCGGCGGCCTGGGCGACATTCGACACGTTCGAGGTGGCGTGGGACTGCAGGTTCGTCGCGGCGCTG
>NZ_JAMQQG010000224.1 GCF_023716925.1 Frankia sp. R82 | reverse complement strand
CCCGCCAGGCCCGCGCCCGGCGCCTGCCCGGCAGCCGGTCGGACGGGCCGGTCGGACGGGCCGGTCGCGGCGGCGGGACTAGCGCATCGCCAGGTCGGCGAGCACGGGCAGATGGTCGCTGCCGTACTCGCGTCCGACACTGAAGCCGGTCACCGCGAAGGCGGGGGAGGCCAGCACATGGTCGATGCGCAGTACCGGCGGGACGACCACCGCCGTGGCGCTCCACGTCGGTGCCCAGCCGCCGCCGACCACATCGTGGGCGTCGCGGACGCCGGCGTCCACCAGCCGACGGAACGGGCGGTGGTCGCGGGTGGCGTTGAAGTCCCCGGCCATCACCACCGGGAGGGTGGCGGCGCGTGCCTCGCGGCGCAGGTCGCTCAGCTGGGAGCGCCAGCGGCTGGTGTACTCCCCGGAGGTCGGCGAGATGGTGTGCACGGCGTACATGACGAAGCGCCGGTTCTCGTCGACCTGGACGATGGCTCGTAGCGACATCGCGCCACCGATGATCGGTGCGGCGGCGTCGCGCAGCGGGAACCGGGAGTAGACCGCCGCGCCGAACGCGCCCTGGGTCGGCCGGACCACCTGGTAGCCGTAGGGACGCAGTGCCCCGGTCGAGGTCACCTTCGACAACGTCAGCGGGGTCAGTTCGACGAGGACGAGCACGTCCGGGTTGGCGCTGCGGATCTGCGCGCCCAGCCGGTCGGCGTGCACGTTGTCGTAGCGCAGGTTCGCCGACATGATCCGTAGCTGGGCGGATCCGGGAGCGGCGTGCTCGGGATGTCCGGGCAGCAGTTCGGGCACCGTCCAGAACGCGTGGACGGCGATGAGGGCCACCGACAGGATCAGCAGCAGGTTGCGTCGGCGAGCGAAGGCCACCGCGGCGCCGAGGTAGGCCGGCAGATAGAGCAGCGGCGTGAGCGCGTTGACGACGGTGTAGGGCCAGTCGATCGCGTCATCGAGGTGCAGCAGGCGGCCGAGGGCGAGCAGAGCCAGCCCGCCCGTCAGTACCCAGGCCACGATGGTGATCACCGTGGGGAGGCTGGGGGGTGTCCGGGCAGTGGGTTCCGGGGCGGCGACCGGGATGTCACCGGGTGGCGACGTCGAGGGCGGGACGGGCGGCGGCGGGTCCGGCGCGGTCTGCCCGGATTCCTGGGTGGAGCTCACGATTCCTAGAGTGCCCGCCCGGCTCGCCCGGCTGCGCGCAGGGTGCCCCGTCCAGGGCTCCCCGACCTGCGCGACCGGGCGTCGCCGGGGTCGGTGCCCAGGCGGTGCCTAGGCGGCGGCGGGACCACCGGCGCGGCGGGCGGCGGACAGCAGCGGACGGGCCCTGGTCCGCCATTCGCGCACCGCCACGGTGGAATGTGCGCTGAGCGCCTCATCGAGTTCGGACAGTTTTGTGGTGATCCGCAGCGAGGTGACCTGGCCGGCGACGTCCAGGGCCCGGTCGCCGGCCTCGAGCGCGCCCTCCAGCTCCGGTGAGCTGCGCCGCAGCCGGGTCAGGGCGAGGTCGGCCTCGGCGTAGCTGCGGGTCCGGGCGCGGGCGGCCCGTTGCAGCTCCCGTGCCTGCAGCAGCATCGTCTCGGCGTCGTGGGCCCGGTCGAGCAGCAGCAGGCAGTGCCCACGGCATTCGGCGGCGTCGCCGAGGTTGTAGTGACCGGCCCAGGACGGGGACTCCTCGTCCCCGACGCGGGAGATCGCGTCGTCGAGTTTGTCCAGGGCGGCCTGGCAGCCGTACTCGTCCTTGTTACGGGCCAGCGCCCAGGCGTGCTTGTCGTACAGCATCGCGCGTACGGCCCACGTCGAGTCGCCGGCCGAACGGTTCAGCGCCGCCCGGGCGAGCGCCAGGCTCTGGCGGGTGTGCCCCAGCTGGGCGGCCTGGTCGCTCATGCCGGAGAGCACCCGGCCGGCGAGCATCGTGTCGTCGGCGTGTTCGGCGAGGCTCAGCGCCTGGATGTAGTAGCGCTGGGCCAGACCGTGGCGCTGGCCGTCCTGGGCGAGCCAGCCGCTGAACTGGGTGAGTTCGGCCAGCGCGCTGAACAGGTCGGGGTCGGGTCGACGGTCGCGGGCGGCCCGGGTCTGGTCGTGCAGGAAACCGACCACCTGGGGACGGATCTCGCCGCCGCCGAACTTGGCGTCGAGGCGGCGGAAGGTCTCCGTCACGTCGCGGATGAGGGCACCGCCGCCGGCCACCGGCTCGTGCGCGCCGGTGACGCGGTCGATCACCCCGGTGAGGCTGGACAGCACCGGATCGGCGAAGGCGGTGGCGATGAAGGCCGTGCTTTCCTGCAGCAGGTCGCGTCGGTGCATGTCACGTCCCGAAAGTCCGGCGAGCGTGCGCAGGGTCTCCACCGGAGCCCCCGCGCCGGTCAGACCCAGGTCGTCGTGGCGGTAGGACTCGCCACGCCAGCCGAGGTCGCTGGGCAGGACGGGATAGCCCAGTCCGGCCGAGAGTTCGGCCGCCGCGAGTTCGGCGACCATGGGGTCCCGGGGGCGCATGCCACGCCGCCAGTGACCGACCGTCGTGCGGGCCAGCCCCAGGTCGATCTGGCGCTGCCGGCGGGCACGGATGTTGACCTGGGCGGCGAACCTGGTGTCGGACACCCCGGCCTCGCGCAGCAGGCGGGCGAAGGCCGAGGTGTCCACGGAATCGTCTGGTGGTGTGTTCGACATAGTTCCCCCGTCGATGTGGTGGGTGACCGTCGTGCAGGCCGGTCGCGCTGTGCGCACCGCATGGGGCAGAAAGTAGTCGATCATTCACTTTTGGGGGAAGGGGGTGTGCACAACCTGGCTGAAATGCACGCCTGTTTAGGGGCGAAATCCCCTAGCCAACCCGAGATGATCCACTTTCTTTCCGCCAAAACGTGCAGGTCGCGACCGCGAGGGGGCGTCCCGGTCGGGTCGGTGGACGGATGGAGGGCGGTCGGGGGCCAGTACCGGACAAGGTCCGGACGGGCGGCGGGTATGTGTGGTTGTGCCGATGGGTGCCCGTAGCGAAGATCGCCAAGGTCGGTGACGGTACGTGATTGCCAGCGTGGTGTCGTGATAACCCCGTCACTGGGGATGGCCTCGGCGGGGTGCACGGACTAACGTCGGCGACGGCGTGTAGCCGTGATCGGTGCGTCGTCGGCCGTCCAGGTCAGGGGCCTGATGCGGCCTGCGTCACGCTAGCGATCACCGAGCGCGTGAGCGCCCCAGATGCGACGATGTCAAGAGCACTGACATCGGCAGTTGGCTACGGAGGCCCCAAGGCGTGAACATCGTCGTTACCGTCAAGCAGGTTCCCGATACCTGGGCGGAGAAGAAGCTCGACGCGGCGGACAAGACGGTTGACCGCCAGAGCGTCGACAACGTGATGAACGAGATGGACGAGTACGGGGTCGAAGAGGCCCTGAAGATCAAGGAAGCGCACGGCGGTGAGGTCACCGTCGTCACGATGGGGCCGGCCAAGGCGGTCGAGACGATCCGCAAGGCCCTGTCGATGGGTGCGGACAAGGCCGTGCATCTCACCGATGACTCGCTGCACGGGTCGGACGCGCTGGCGACCTCCGCGGCTCTCGCCAAGGTGATCTCGACTCTGTCTCCTGACATCGTCATCACCTCGTCCGAGGCGTCCGACGCCCGTGGCGGCGTCATCGGTGCCCTGCTTTCGGAACGCCTTGGCCTGCCGCAGCTGACCCAGGCCCGCAAGGTCACGGTCGACCCGGGTGCGGGCACCGTCCAGATCGAGCGTCTCGCCGACAACGGCTACGCGCTGGTCGAGGCGAGCCTGCCGGTCGTCGTCGGCGTGGTCGAGAAGATCAACCAGCCGCGCTACCCCTCTTTCAAGGGGATCATGGCGGCCAAGAAGAAGCCGCTGACGACCCTGTCCGCCGCGGATGCCGGCCTCGACGCCGCCTCTGTCGGGCTCGCCGGTGCCGCCTCCACGGTGGTGACCTCCGAGCCCGCCCCGCCGCGCTCCAGCGGCACGATTGTCAAGGACGAGGGCGACGGCGGAACCAAGGTCGCCGAGTTCCTCTCCGCGCAGAAGCTCATCTGAGAGGTTTGTTCGATGGCTGAAGTACTCGTACTCGTCGAGCACGCCGACGGAGAGCCGAAGAAGGTCACCGCCGAGCTGCTCACTCTCGCCCGCTCGTTCGGCGAGCCGGCCGCGGTGTTCCTCGGCGCGCCCGGCACCTACGCCAAGGCGAAGGACTACCTCGCCCAGTTCGGTGCGGCGAAGGTGTACGTCGCGGAATCCGACGACATCGCCGGCTACATCGGCGGCCCGGCCGCCGAGGTGATCGCGCAGCTCGTCGGCGAGGCTGCCCCGGCCGCCGTGCTGGTGGCCGCGACCTCGGACTCCCGTGAGGTCGCTGCCCGCGTCGCCGCCAAGATCGACTCCGGTCTGATCTGGGACGCCACCGCGCTCACCCCCGACCTCGTCGCCACCCAGGGCATCTTCGGCGGTTCGACGATCGTGACCTCGAAGGTCACCAGGGGTGTGCCGGTCGTCGTCGTGCGGCCGAACGCCACGGCGCCCGAGGCGGCCCCCTCCACCCCTGCGGAGCAGGTCGTGGACGTCGCGATCTCCGACACCGCCAAGGGTGCGAAGATCGTCGACCGGGTCGTCGAGGCCAAGTCCGGTCGGCCGGACCTCACCGAGGCGCAGGTCGTCGTCTCCGGTGGTCGTGGTCTCGGCGCCGCCGAGCACTTCGCCCTGGTGGAGAAGCTCGCCGACACCCTCGGTGCGGCGGTCGGAGCATCGCGCGCCGCCACCGACGCCGGCTGGTACCCGCACCAGAACCAGGTCGGCCAGACCGGCAAGACCGTGTCGCCGCAGCTCTACATCGCGGTCGGCATCTCCGGCGCCATCCAGCACCGGGCCGGCATGCAGACCTCGAAGACGATCGTCGCCGTCAACAAGGACCCCGAGGCGCCGATCTTCGAGTTCGCCGACTACGGCCTGGTCGGTGACCTGTTCAACGTCGTGCCGCAGCTCACCTCGGAGATCGAGGCGCGCAAGGCCGGTTGATCCACTGTTCGGCTGATCCACCGTCTGTCCGGTCGCGGCCGGGCGTCGGCCCCCTCCCGAGGTGGCCCGGCGCCCGGCCGTCGCCGTCGGGCCAGATGATTCGGGTCAGCTGAGTCGTGCCAGCTGGTCGGATCGTGCCCCCGTCCGGGGAGACGTTGCTCTCCCCGGCCCACCTGGCCTGGCCCGCACCGGTGGACACCGGCTGACCCGGGCTGGTGAGGGTGGCGATGTCCGGGTGCGCGTGATGAGGTCGGCGGTGTGCAGTCTCAGGTGAGCTCCCCCGATGGGTGAACGCGGACGGACCGGCGATCGCGGCCGGTGCGCGCCATGACCAGCCGGGCGCTGGCAGTCGACATCGGCGGGACGAAGATCGCGACAGCGGTGGTGGATGCCGACGGCACGCTGCGCGGCGCCGCCCGCCGGCCGGTACCGGTCGTGGGGCCGTCCGGAGCCGGGCCCTCCGGAGCCGAGCAGGTCTTCGGTGCGGTGCGTGACTGTGTGGCCGAGAGCCTGTCCGTCGCCGAGATCGATGCGGCCGATGTGGCCGGCGTCGGCTGTGGCTGCGCCGGGCCGATGCGCTGGCCGGCCGGGGTGGTCTCGCCGCTGAACATCCCGGCGTGGCGCGAGTTCCCGCTGCGAGACCGGCTGCGCGACCTCGTGGGCGGCGCGCCGGTGTTCGTGCACAACGATGGAATCGCTCTGGCCGCCGGTGAGCACTGGGCCGGGGTCGGCCGCGGGGTGCGCAACCTGCTGGCCGTCACCGTGTCGACCGGCGTCGGCGGCGGTCTGGTCCTCGGGGGTCGGCTGCTGCACGGTGGCTGGGGTAACGCCGGGCACATCGGCCATGTCACGGTGGCCGTCGACGGGCCGCCGTGTCCCTGCGGCAGCCGCGGCTGTCTGGAGGTCATGGCCGCCGGACCGCACACCGTGCGTCGGGCGCAGGCCGCGGGCTGGGTTCCCCCGGTCGGGCAACCCGCTGATGGCCGGACGCTGGCCGCCTCGGCCGCCGCCGGTGACCAGACCGCCCGGCGGGAGCTGGTCCGTTCGGGGAGTGCCGTCGGCGCGGGCCTCGCCTCCGCAGCGAATCTGCTGGACCTCGACGCCGCCGTGGTGGCCGGCGGGTTCGCCCAGTCCGGGCCGATCTTCTGGGATGCGATGCGGGCCGGCTTCGACCGCCATGCCGGGCTGGCCTTCGCCCGGCGACTGCGGATCCTGCGCAGCGCCGACCCGGACCGCGTCGCCCTGTGGGGTGCGGCCGCCTTCGTCCTTGCCGCGGACCGGTACGGCGGTTGGCCCGATGCGGAGCCGGTCGGCGGCTGAAGCCCGCGTCCACGGCGACCATCCCTGCACGCTGCCTGCCGGCTGTTCGTCCCGGCTGTGCGGCCCGTCCGGCTGTGCGGCCCGTCCGGATGGGCCGGACGTCACGGCGGGGGTGGAGCCGGGTGCGGCCGGGGCGGGGGGATGCCCGCCCGCCCGGCCCAGGCCAGCAGGAGCTCGGCCGCATGATCGACGTAGGCGGCCAGGAGCCGGGCACCCTCGTCGGCCGACGCGCCGGAGGGATCGCCGAGGACGCCGGAGGGACTGAGTGCCGCGACGCCCCGGGCGACGAGCTCGGCCAGGGGCGGGGTCGGACCGGCCGTCGCGCGGTCGAGCCGGACGGCTCCCGGGGCTAAGTACAACAGCAGCGAGGTCTCGCTGCGACCAGCGTGCAGATCGCCTGCTCCGGCCGTCGTCGGGGCAGGGACACCGGCGATGCGGGCGAGGGCGGTGGTCGGCGTCCACAGCAGTACCTGTCGACCCTCGGCACCGAGCACGGTGACGGCCCGGCGCAGACCCACGACGTTGCCACCGTGCCCGTTGACCAGGAGGACGCCACTGGCCAGCTCGTCCGCCGACCGCACGATCTCGATCACGGCGTGGGCGAGCGCATCGGTACCCAGCGACAGCGTGCCGGGGAATCCGGCGTGCTCGCCACTGGCCCCGAACGCCAGCACGGGTGCGACGAGCAGTGGGGTGAGACGACGCTCGAGCCCGGTCGCGACCGCGACCGCGATCCGGCTGTCCGTGTCGAGGGGAAGATGCGGGCCGTGCTGCTCGAGGCTGCCGATCGGTAGCACAAGCAGGGGCCGAGGCCCAGCCAGCTCCGGCCAGGTCACCTCGCCGAGCTGGACCATGCAGACCTCCGGTGTCGATGCGCGGCCTCCCAGCATGACGGAGGTTCCCGCCCGAGCCGCCGAGCCGCCGAGCCGACCCCGCCGGGACGCAGCCGCACATCGGCACATCGGCACGGCGATGCGCGGTACGCACCCGGATCTCGGTCCGGGTCCGGCCGGATCCGGGGAAGGAACGTGGTTTGGCGGCGCGCGAGGCCGGGTACTAGCTGGTCAGACGATCCCGCGCTGCGGGATCGCGGTCGATCCGGCCAGACGGGAACCGTCTGCACGGCTCGCCCGTCGGGTAGGTAGCACACCGTCGGTCGACGGTGTCAGAAAGTTATGCCCGCGCAGCCGTGCGCGCTGGCCCTGGTCGTGTATAGTTCCTCTTCGTCGCCCACCGAGCTTTTACCGTGAGCTCGATGTCGCGCAGGACCAGATCTCCTCCGAGGGGGCACAGACCCCCCGAGGAAACGGGCCGCGGACGGTGCGATATGGTTGGCAAAGTGGCAGTCGCCGGTTCGGCGGGTGGTAAACCCGCATAAATCGGAGCGGTTTGACACAATCCATCCGAAGCTCGTAAGGTACGAATCACTCAAGCGCTTTGAAAGAAGCCTTCCGAGTATGAGTACCTCGAAAGAACCTGTTCAACCGGCGCCACAATCGCAGCAAAAGCCGCGATTTGACACCGAACGAAGAGGCGAGTAAGTTAAGGGAAAGCCAGAGTAAAGCGAAAGCGGAAATTCTGGCCACGCACGAACCTGTTCAACCGGCGCCACAATCGCTAAAAAAGCGATTTGACACCGAACGAAGAGGCGGGTAAGTTAAAGAAGCACCGGAACGCAGTAAAAACAAAAAGTTCCGGTTGCGCCTGCTCCTTGAGAACTCAACAGCGTGCCGATTGTCAGTGCCAATTATGTACTGCCCCCTTTTTCATGGCTCTG
>NZ_JAMQQG010000223.1 GCF_023716925.1 Frankia sp. R82 | reverse complement strand
TGCGGGTGCTGCCCCGCCCCGCGGCCAGCGCCCGCCCCGCCGCCGGCGTCGGCGAGCGGGTCGGTGCCCGGGTGGTCGTCGACCTGTCGGCGATGTGGGCCGGACCACTGTGCGCACACCTGCTCGGCCGGATGGGCCTGCGCGTGATCAAGGTGGAAAGCGTGCGGCGCCTGGACGGCGCCCGCCGTGGCAGCGCCGCCTTCTACGACTGGCTGCATGCGGGTCACGAGAGCGTGGTGCTCGACTTCGCCACCCCGGACGGCCGGGCGATGCTGCGCCGCCTGCTCGAGCAGGCCGATGTCGTCATCGAGTCCTCGCGCCCGCGGGCGTTGGCCCAGCTCGGCGTGGATGCGGACGCGCTGGTGGCCGCCCGTCCAGGCCGGGTGTGGGTGAGCATCACCGGCTACGGGCGCACCGGAGCCGAGACCGGTGACGGGCCGGACCCGGTGGCCTTCGGCGACGATGCGGCCGTCGCCGGGGGACTCGTCGGCTGGCAGCACCGCGGCCGCGGCGCCGACCCGACCCCGGTGTTCTGCGCGGACGCGATCGCCGACCCGCTGACCGGCCTGTTCGCCGCGGTGGCTGTGGCGGCGAGCCTGCGGGCCGGCGGTGGCCAGTTGCTCGACGTCGCCATGCGGGACGTCGCGGCCTGGGTCGCCGCCCCCCTGGACGCCGCCTCGGCGGTGCAGGTGGGCACGACCGCGGCGACCGTCCAGGTGACCGGAACCGGGCGACACGGGTGGACGGTGCACCAGGCCGGGCGCTCCCGTCGGGTCGCACCCCCCACCCGGCCCTGGCCGGTCGGGGAGGACCCGCCCTGGCCGAAGGCCGCCGAACCGGGCGAGCACACCCGCGCGGTGCTGGCCGGCCTGCGACCGCACTGAACGGCGACCGCACTGAACGGCGACCGCACTGAACGGCGACCGCACTGAACGGCGACCGCACTGAACGGCGACCGCATCCGGCCCCTACACGGTCGGGGCGGACCCGTCCCCGCCGTTATCGCCGTCTTCGCTGTTCGCGATGGGCTGGTCGCCGTGATGGTCCTCGGTGCGCTGTTCGGGTGGCGAGGTCTCGGCGGGCGCGCCCGGGCAGGGCGTGGACGCGGGTGCGGTGGTCTCACCCGGGACGGCCTCGGGCGGGGTCAGGAGCGCGAACTCGGTGAGATCGTCGTTGCCGAGCGCGCGTCCGGCGGGCTGGGGAGCCGCACGCATGCTGATATCGGGCTGCGCCGGTTCGATCCACGTGATCGCGTCGAAGAAGGCGTCCGCCAACGGGGGCAGGGACTCCGACGACGACGATGCGGACCGCGGCACCGGGTCGAACCGTGCTGCCGGCTCGGGCCAGGGCGTCACCATCGCAGGCACGTCCGGGCTGGGCACGGCCGGCGGGATGGCCGCGGGCGCGTCGGGGTCGGGCCGCGGCGACTCGAGCTGCCAGACGGCCACGGCGAGGCCGACCAGCCACAGACTCCACAGCAGCTGGCCGACCACCCGGCCGGTCACCGCCGGATGGACCCCGAGTGGAAGCAGCATGCCACCGAGGACCCCCGCGGAGGCGACCCCACCCCAGAGCCCGAGCCCGGCGAGGGCCAGCCGGGGGCGGCGGGCGCCGGCGGGCAACCGTCCCAGCAGGTTCGACCGGATCATCTGGGCGACGAGGGACACCGACCAGCAGGCGGTGAGCAGACAGGCAACCACCTCTCCGACCATGACGGCGAACAGCATGCGCGCGGTGTCGAAGACGACTGCCGCCTGGTCGGACAGGGCCGGTGGCGCCGACCGGCGAAACAGCGCCGGGACGATGAACAGCCAGAACAGCAGACCTACCAGCTGGGCGGCACTGGCCGCGGTGGCGAGCACGATCGGCAGTGGACGGTGCGAGCAGCCGGGGAGCAGCCGGACGAGACCCACCGTGATCGGCACCAGCAGACCCGCCGCCACGACCGACAGCACGAGCCCCGTGACGACGGCGAACCAGTGCCCCTGGACGGCTGCCAGGGTCGCTGTGCCCGACACGGTGAGGACCTCCGGGTAGCCCGCGGCGCGGCGCAGCGCCGTCAGGCCCCCGGCCCCGCACACGGCGCTGACCAGCAGCAGGGCGGCTGTGGTGCGTCGTCCGATGAACATCGACGCCGCACCTCCCGGAAGGCCAGGACTGGTGGCCGAGACATCACTTAGAGTAATCGATGGTGGGCTGGATGGCGCGGTGCGGGCGCCGGGCACCGGTGGCCTGCCCCGAGGCTCCTGCGCCGAGGCCTCCGGCCCCGGATGTTGGGTGGACCCGCGCCGGTGGGGTGCCGTGTACATGATTTCCCACACGCCGCGTCTGGCCGCGCGCCCGGGTGGGCAGGACATCGCCATGGCAATTCCGGTCGGCTGCCGGCCCGAAGGTCGATGGCAAATGTGGGAGCCCGAAGGTGCCCGATCCCGAGGTTATCGGGGCGTACTGTCAGTTCGCGCGACCACCTCCGTGCAGGTTCCCCTAACTTTGGTCAGGCTTACCTTGTGAAGAATTTCTCTGTGGCCTGCGCAGACATCCTGGCCCAGCGCGAGGCGAATTCCTTATCCATGTGATTTGCTGTGGTCGACAGGGGTGCGTGTCCAACCGTCTTCGTCGGTCTGTGTCGTAGTCGCGCAGATCGTCGGGGATGGCTTCGGCGCGCGCCACGCCCGTGCGAGCAGGTCCCCGTCGTCTGGACGAAGGGGCACTCGCCCGGTCGAAGCGGTGGGCGGAAGGATGTGGAACCGATGGCGACCCGTGGGGACGCTGAAATCATCGAAGTACTGAACAGTGTGCTGACTAATGAACTGACAGTGATCAATCAGTACTTCCTGCACAGCCGGATGCAGCGCAACTGGGGCTACCAGCGGATTTCCGAGTACTACTATCACGAGTCCATCGACGAGATGAAGCACGCCGACCGTCTCATTGAGCGTGTTCTTTATCTCGGCGGTCTGCCGAACCTGCAGCGGCTGCACACGCTGCGGATCGGGGAGACGGTGCCGGAGCAGCTCGACATCGACCGCACCGGCGAGTTCGAGGCCGTCGACGTCCTGCGGGGGGGCATCGCGCTCAGCCGTGAGCGTGGGGATATCGGGTCGGCTGTCCTGCTCGAGGAGATTCTGGTCTCCGAGGAGGAGCACATCGACTGGCTGGACGCTCAGCTCGAACTGATCTCCCAGCTCGGTGCCGCCAACTACCTGAGCCAGCAGATCCACAAGGACGACTGAGCGCGGTCCCGGCCGTCGCGCTGCTCCATATTCGTCACAGACTGTTATTTCCGATGGTCGTTCGATGTATTGCGAGCAGCCTTCCCGGGACGTTGCCGGCTGTGGCCCTGCAGGATCGATCCTTCGGGCGATAGGGTTCACCTCGGAGGTTCGCCGTACCTGGCGCCGAGGCCCCGTGGCCTTCCCGGCGGCGGGCCGGAGGGGAGCAGCAAGTGATCATCGGTTGGTCCCGTCCGGCCAGGTCGTCCGGTCCGGCGGCCGTCGGCGCCGTCGAACCACCCAGCTGAACCGTCGGGAGCCCCTGTTCGGGGGCCCCAGCCGAATCCCTCGTGAACGGAAAGGACCGTGCTCTGGTGGCTACGTACACTCTGCCGGACCTGAAGTACGACTATGGCGCGCTGGAACCGTCCATCAGCGGGCAGATCGTCGAACTGCACCACGACAAGCACCACGCGACCTACGTCAAGGCTGCCAACGACACCCTTGACAAGATCGCCGAGGCGCGGGACAAGGGCGACTTCGGGTCGATCGTCGGCCTGGAGAAGACGCTGGCCTTCAACCTCTCGGGCCACATTCTGCACTCCATCTACTGGGAGAACCTCTCTCCGGACGGCGGCGACAAGCCCGACGGTGCGCTCGGTGAGGCCATCGCCGCCGACTTCGGCTCGTTCGACGCCTTCAAGGCGCAGCTGACCGCGGCGACGACGACCGTCCAGGGCTCGGGCTGGGGCGTGCTCGCCTACGACCCGACCGGTGACCGGCTGCTCGTCGAGCAGGTGTACGACCACCAGAGCAACGTGGGCGTCGGCAACCCGGCGCTGCTGGTGTTCGATGCCTGGGAGCACGCCTGGTACCTGCAGTACAAGAACGTCAAGGTCGACTACGCGGCCGCGCTGTGGAACATCGTCAACTGGGCGGACGTCTCCGCGCGCTACGCGAAGGCCAAGGGTCTCGGCGCCTGAGCACATCGTCTCCACGGGAACCCGTGGCATCGGCCCGCCCGGTCCTCCGGGCGGGCCGTCGCCGTCTGTGCGGCCCTGGTGTAGTCCGGGGGCGCTGCCGCCGTCGCTGCGGCCTGGGGGCGCTGCCGCCGTCGCTGTGATCCGGGCGTGCTGTCGCCCATCGGACGCACGGGTATCCCGATGGGCCTTTCGAAGGTCCACGCGCCGTCCTACTCTGGTGGCATGCTGCCGAGCGTGGTCCTGTCGTGACGATCCCCGGGGGGACGGTTCCTACGGGGATGGCCCCTGCCGGGAAGGTTCCGGCGGGAGAGGTTCCGGCGGGAGAGGCTCCGTCGGGAACGATCCCGGCGAGGACCGTCCGCACGCTCCCACGCCACCCACGTCGGCATCCCTGACCTGCCGGATCGCCGTGGCCCGGCGATCCGTCCCTGCGAGAGAGACCGAGGCGCCGATGACGTCGCCCCTGCATCCGACGCTGCCTGCCCCTGGGCGCGCCCCGGCCCTGGCCGTGGGCGTCTGCGGCCCGATCACCGTTGCGCCCGCTACTCCATCCGCTCTGCCCACCCCGTCCGGGCCACCGGCCCCGCCCGGGCCGCGTGGTCCGCGGGCGGAGGAGATCGGGCCCGCGGACCTGCGCCTCTCGGGGAGGCTGCCCGCGCGTTCTCCGACCGGCGGCGTCGCGCTCGCGCGTCGGGAGGTCCGCTCCGTGCTTGCGGCGCTGCCCGGGCGTGGCCAGCACCCCCACGACTTCGAGCCGCTCGCCGAGCGCCTCGCGCTCGACGGCCATCAGCTCGTCGTGGTCACCGACGGCGCCGTCCGGATCCCGGCGGTGGTCGAGACCCGGGTGCCCGGGGTGCCGTTCGTGCTGCTGGGCGCCGACACCGGGGCGTTGGCGGCACTGGCGATGGTCGGCTCACCCGCGGTCCGCCCCGACGGCCTGGTGCTGCTCGGCCTGCCCTCGCTGCACACCCCGGTGGCGGGGCTGGCGGTGACCGAGTCGCTGCCGCGGGCCCTGCCCGACCTGCCGATCCTGCTGATGCACGGCGCGGCCGACGAGACGAGCCCGCTTCCGCTGGTCCGGATGGTGACCAGGACCGCCCCACGCACCGAGCTCGCCGTCATCGCCGGCGGTCACGATCCGCTGGTCGGCCCCGGGCGGCGCAGCGTCGCCGCCCGCACGGTGCTGTTCCTCGAGAATCTGTTGGCGGCCGGTCAGGGCAGCAGGTAGCCGCGGCGCACCGCGGCGTCGAGCATCACCTCGACGTACGCCCACAACGCCGGGGAGCCCTGTTCGATCACGTCCCGGTGGGCCAGGACGTCCGCATGGCACACGCCGTGCGGACGCCAGGTGCTCCCGCCGGTGTAGAAGTTCAGCAGCAGCGGCTGCACCCGGTCGAGCGCGCGGGCGAACCGGGCGTCGGCGGTGCGCCGCTGCTCGAACTCCTCCCACAACGCCCGTAGCTGGGCACCCTGGTCGGCTGGCAGCTGCGGGAACAGCCGGTCGGCGGCGGAGTTCTCCCGCTGCTCCTGCTCGGCCAGCGCGCTGGCATCGTAGACGAACGTGTCACCCGCGTAGATCTCGACGAGGTCGTGCACGAGCAGCATCCGCAGCACCCGGGCATGGTCGACGTCGGCTGCCGCGTACTCACCGAGCACCACGGCGAGCATCGCCAGGTGCCAGGAGTGCTCCGCGTCGTTCTCCCGACGGGACAGATCGATCAGGTTACTGCGCCGCAGGACCGTCTTGAGCTTGTCGATCTCGAGCAGGAACGCGATCTGGCGGGCGAGCCGAGCATCGGCGATCCCCGGCGGCGGTTCGATCGGCGGTAGCGGAGGCGAGGGCTGTCGGTCGGACGCGGATGCGCTCACCCGTCCGACAGTACGGAGAACCGGGCGGGCCGGACGGCAGAAGCCGATACCGGCTGCCCAGCGGACACCTCGGTCAGCCAGTCACACCAGGTAACTAGATTGCCGCTGGACGCGTACGCTGCGTGAGTGTGACGGGTGTGGTGTCGCGGCCGAGCCGCGAGCCGGAGACGCGACCGCGGGTCTGGCCGCGCGGGGCGGGCCCGTCCGTGCGGCGGCGCCGGCTCCCACGCCTGCATCCGTGCCGGTCGGCGCGCGCCGTGATGCGGCTCGCGCGGGTGGCCGCCGGACGATGCGACGCCGAGGTGCTCCTGGTCGGGCTGCTCGTGCTGCTCGTGCTGGTGCTGGGCCTGTTCGGGTTCACACTGCGGGCCGTGGTCGGGCATCGGCTGGGCGCCACCGATGACCTGCTGACCCACCAGGGTCGGGCGCTGGCCACCGCCCAGGAGCTGCGCGCCGCACTGTCCCAGGCGGACGCGGCAGCCGCCGCCGAGGTGTTCGCACCCGTTGAGCTGCTGGTCGACCGGGATACCCCGGCCGCGCAGCAGCGGCAGCGTTATGACGCCGTCAAGTCGGACGTGTCGTTCGAGACGAGTGTCGCCGCGTCCGCCCGCGGCGTCCTGGACCTGCGCCGGCTGGATCCGAAGCTGTGCCCTTCGGACGTCGTTGACCGGCTGGCCGCGGGGGCGGTCGATCCCGGAGCGGATCTTGGCCAGGTCACCGATGGCGGTGGCCCGGCGGGCGATACTCCCGTCGCTGGCGGCGAGTCCGGCGGCCTGGAGCCGCCATGGTCGGACGCCGCGTCCCCACGTCCCGGCCCAGACGGCTTGAACGGCTCGGACGGCTCGGACGCCTTGAACGGCTCGGACGGCTTGGACGGCCGGGCGGCGGCCGCGGCGGGTGGAGGCGGCGACCGGGCCGGGACGGTGCGGGGGCGGGCGTCCTGCCCGCTGGATCTGCTGGCCCAGGAGATCCCGGTCTACAACGGGATGGTCGAACGGGCCCGGGCGAACAACCGGGCTGGACTGTCGGTCGGCGAGGCGAACCTGCGGGCCGCCTCGACGATGATGCGCGCGGAGATCCTGCCCGCGACGGAGATCCTGGTCGCCCGCTACGCCGACGCCGTGGATCTGGCCTACCGGCATGCGACCGGGGCCCGCGGCGAGTGGGCGGTGGTCCTCACCGCCGCCGTCGCGCTCGGCGTGCTGGTCGGCGTCCAGGTGCTGTTGGTGCGACGGACCAACCGGCTGGTGAACCCCGGGCTGCTGCTCGCCACCGGCGCGGTCCTGGCCGCGGTGACCTGGACGGCGGTGGCGTTCGGCACCCAGCAGACCAGGCTGGACACCGCCCGGGACGTGGGGTATCGCCCGATGACGCTGCTCGCCCGGTCGAAGTCGCTCGCCCTCGAGGCCCGGGTCGACGAGAACCTGTCGCTGGCCGCCCTCGGCAACGGGCTGCGCTTCGACGAGCACTTTGCCTGGGTGGCCCGGGGACTCGGCTTCGACCCGTCCGGGGACCGTCTGCCGCCCGAACCGGTGACCCGGCGGGGGTCGCTGGTGGTCGCGCTCGACGCCCCCGCGGGCGCGGGGCTCCCGGCGGATCTGGAGGCGAACCTGCGGGCCTGGCTGCGCATCCACGAGTCGGTGGTGCGACTGCTGGCCACGTCCCCCGACTCGGTGGTCGCCGCGGCCCGCGGCCCGTCCGACGCCGGTCCCGCCAGCGGCGCCCCTCGGTCGTCCGACACCTTCGGGGCGGCGGTGACCCGCACGCTCGGCCCGGGCACCGCCGCGTTCACCCGGTTGCTGGACAGCCTCGACACGGCGGTCGACACCGCCCGCGGCCGGTTCGACACCGAGGTGCACCGGGCCGGGGAGGCGCTGCGCGGACTGCGGCTGGCCGGTCCCGCGCTGGTGCTCGCCGCGATCATCGCCGCGGCGGCCGGCCTGTGGCCCCGGCTGCGGGAGTACCTGTGAGCGCCCGCCCCGGCGCGGTGGGGCGTCGGCAAGGTCAGTGGGCGGCGCACAGTGGCTCGGCGAGGTGGACGCGATCACGGCCGGC
>NZ_JAMQQG010000222.1 GCF_023716925.1 Frankia sp. R82 | reverse complement strand
GGGCCGGTCGCCGCGGCGCGCCCGCAGCGGAGATCCCGCTCGGCGCAGGGCGACCGGCCCGAGATCGGCCTGGCTTTTCCTTGTTCTACCGGTTCCGGGCTACCGGCGGGGCGCGGTTCTACCGACGCGCCCCGGACGAACCACCGGACGGCGCGGTACGCACCTCCCGATAAGGGACGTTTCGGTCGAGCGCCAGTTCCCGCGGCATGCCGAGGACGCGCTCGCTGATGACGTTGCGGGCGATCTCCGTGGTGCCGCCGCCGATCGAACCGGCCTGGCGCAGCAGGTAGCGCATGCCGAGGTCGCCGAGCACGTCGTCGTCGACGTCACCGGCGACCGCGCTCTGCCCGGCGAGCTCGAAGGCGATCGTCGCCACCTGCGCCCCCGCCACCCCGTGCATGAGCCGGCCGACCGCGGCGAGCTGGTCGGAGCCCTTGCCCGAGAGGATCAGGGCGTGCAGCCGGCGGTCCAGCTCACTCGTCGCGACCTGCAGGGTGTAGGCCCGGCCGACGTCCTCGCGGGCCGCCGGATCGTCGACGCGCCCCGCGCTGTCCAGCAGGGCGAGCAGGTTGTCGGCCGGGTCGCCCTGCGCGGAGCCGTAGGAGTTGGAACCGGTCGGGTGCAGCGCGTATGGCGACGAGCTGAACGAGCGCTCGTGCAGCAGCCAGCGGGTGCCCACCGTCCAGCCGTCGTCGATGCCGCCGATGCGGTCGGTGTCGGGCACCCGGACGTCGGTGAGGTACTCCTGGCAGAACTCGTTGCTGCCGTCGAGCATCTCGATCCGGGAGATCTCGATGCCGTCCTGGTGGATCGGCACCATGAACACCGTGAGCCCCCGGTGCTTGGGCACGTCCCAGTTGGTGCGGGCCAGGCACAGGCCCCAGTCGGACCACCAGGCGCCGGTCGTCCAGATCTTGGAGCCGTTGAGCACCCAGTCGTCACCGTCGCGCACCGCGCTCAGCTTCGCGCCCGCGACGTCCGAACCCGAGCCCGGCTCGGACAGGAACTGCATCCACAGTTCCTCGCCGCGCAGGATCTTCGGCAGGTGGGTGCGCTTCTGCTCCTCGGTGCCGAACTCGAGGATGACCGTCGCGCACGGCGTCATGTTCGGGACCTGCAGCCGCTCGGGGAAGGCGTAGCCGGCGAGCTCCTGGTCGAAGGCCTCGGCATGCTCGCGGGTCAGGCCCTGACCGCCGTACTCCTTCGGGAAACAGATTCCGGCGAACCCACCGTCGAACAGCAGCCGCTGGAGGCGCCGTTCCTCGGCGACCTCGGCGAGCTCCTCGTCGTCCGGGCGGACGAACGACCGGCCGCGGTGATCGGGGCCGAGCCGCGGGACGTTCTCCGCAAGCCACGCGCGGGCCCGCGCCCGGAAGTCCTCGACCGATTCGATCTCGCTCACGCCTCGACCTTTCGCGCGCCCTTGCGGGCTTCCAACAGGGTGGTGATCCGCAGGCGGTGTTCCCGCGCGGTGCCCAGCAGGGCGCTGCCGATGACCACGCGCCGCAGGTACAGGTGCAGGTCGTGCTCGTAGGTGACGCCGATGCCGCCGTGCAGCTGGACGCAGTCCTGGAGCAGCTCCGGGCCGTACTCGGCCAGGTAGGACTTGGCGACGCTGACCAGCTCGCCGGCCCGCGGGTCGCCGCTCTGCACGGCGACGGCGGCCGCGTCCGCGAGGGCGTGCGAGGTCTCCAACCACAGCTTCTGGTCGGCGACCCGGTGCTTGAGCGCCTGGTAGGACGCCAGCGGCCGGCCGAAGGAGTACCGGTCGGTCAGCCAGCCCAGCGTCAGCTCGAAGGCGCGGTCCATCGCGCCCACCATCTCGGCGGTCTGGATGACCAGCGCCGCCTGCAGCTGGAGCTCGACGTCGGCCGCTGCCGCGCCCGCGACACCCACCAGCGCGGTGGCGGGCAGGCGCACGTCGCGCAGCGCCACCCGGGCATACCGGCGCGACACGTCGATCGTGCGCTGCGGGGTGATGGTGACGCCGGGGGTGTCGGTCGGCACCAGCAGCTGGGTCAGGCCGTCCCCGGTGCGGGCGGTGACCAGCAGATAGGTGGCCTGCGCCGCGTGCTCCACGGCGACCTTGTCGCCCGAGAGCACCCACTGCCCGTCGGACTCGACGGCGCTCGCCGCCACCTCACCGAGGCCGCCGTGCGGCACCGGTTCCGCATACGCCCAGGCCCCGACGGCCGTGCCGGAGACGAGCTGCTCCAGCTCCGACTCGAACGCCGCGCCATCGGCCCGCGACAGCGCACCGGCGACGATGTTCGTCCCCAGCAGCGGGCCGGGAGACGCCTGGCGGCCGAACTCGTAGGCGACCAGGGCCAGGTCCCGCAGGCCCTCACCGCTGACGCTGCCGCCGCCGTGCTCCTCGGCGACCAGCAGCGCCGCCCAGCCCAGCTCCGCGCCGGTCGTCCAGTAGTCCGACTCGTAGCCCTCGGGACGGTTGCGCAACCCGCGCAGAACGTCGCTGGGCACGCTGTCCTGCAGGTACTTGCGGGTCGTGCCGACCAGGAGTTCCTGGTCGGCGCTCAGTCCCACCTTCATCAATTCCTCCGCCTCGCCGGGCTCCGGCGCCGCCGGCCCGGTTCGCCCGCTGTCAGCCCAGCCGGTACGACGATCCCGAACACTGGCGACCTGCGCAGAACAGCAGCTCGGAGGATCTCTCCAGCAGGGGCGACGGCGCGCCTGTACGGTCACAGTAGACCGGTAGTCTGGACTCAGTCCACATTTGCGGCGATCATCCGGAAGGGTCGGTTCGCAACGCGTTGCCGGTTGCATCCACCGCCGCTAGGGTCGACAAATATCGAGATCAATATAGACAGTTCTGCCGGCGAGCCGCCACCTGAGCGGGCCGCGTGGTCCGGCGCCGGTCCACCTGGATCCCGCCCCGGATCCACCCCCCGCGATCCTTCCCGGATCCCGCATCCCATCCACGAATTCCATTCACCTGCGCAGCGTTTCACCGGCAGCAGCGCACACACCGGCCGGAGGTCGGCATGACGGCAGTGATGAAGGGCGTCCGCATCCTCGAGGTCGCCGAGCACACGTTCGTACCGGCGGCCTCGGCGCTGCTCGCCGACTGGGGTGCGGAGGTCATCAAGATCGAGCACGTCGAGCGCGGGGACGCGATGCGCGGCCTCGCGCAGACCGGCGTCGCGATGGTCGGCGGCCCGGTACACGTGCTGCTCGAGCACTCCAACCGGCACAAGAAGAGCCTGGCGCTCGACCTGAAGACGGACGAGGGCCTGGAAATCCTCTACAAGCTGGCGGCGACCAGCGACGTGTTCCTGACGAACAAGCTGCCGAGCGTGCGGGCGAAGCTCAAGATCGACGTCGAGGACATCCGCGCCCACAACCCCGCCATCATCTACGCCCGCGGCACCGGCCAGGGTGAGCGCGGCCCGGACGCCGACCGCGGCTCGTACGACTTCCTTTCCTTCTGGGCGCGTTCCGGGATCGGCAGCGCCATGACGACCAGCGACAGCGAGCGGACCACCTTCCCCCCCGGCCCCGGCTTCGGCGACTCGATCGGCGGCCTGACCATCGCCGGCGGCATCATGGGCGCACTGTTCCACCGGGAGCGCACCGGTGAGGCGACCGTGCTGGACGTGTCACTGCTCGGCGTCGGCATGTGGGCGCAGGGCCAGGGCATCGCCATCTCCCAGCAGCACAAGATCCCGCTGCACCAGTCGGTCAGTGGGCGCACCAACAACCCGCTCGTCGGGATCTACCAGACCGCCGACGGCCGCTCCCTGGTCTTCTCCTGCCTGCAGGCGGCGCGGTACTGGGCGGAGTTCTGCCAGCTCATCGGCCGGCCCGAGCTCGCCACCGATCCGCGCTTCATCGACCATGCGGCGCTCAGCGCGAACGCCGGTGCCGCGGCCGACGAACTCACCGCCGTGCTCGCCGCGGCCCCGCTCGCCGAGTGGCGCACGAAGCTCGCCACCTTCAGCGGGCAGTGGGCCGTCGCGCAGACCACCCTCGAGATCGGCACGGACCCGCAGGCCCTGGAGAACGGCTACGTCCAGAACGTCGTCTCCGCGAACGGCACCGAGTTCAAACTGGTCGGCGCGCCGATCCAGTACGACAGTGAGCCGCCGGTGGCCGGGCGCGCTCCCGAGCTCAACGAGCACGGGGACGACCTGTTGCAGAGCCTGGGCCTCGACTGGGACACGATCATCAACCTGAAGATCAAGGGCGTCGTGGCCTGAGCCAGGTCCTCATGCCGGTGCACCAACCACGCGTGCGCACGTCACGCCGCGTGATCATTTCAAAGGAGATCCAATGCCGCTGACTGCCGACTCGTGGCATGAGGAACGACTGCTGATCGACGGCGAGCTCGTCGAGGCCGAGAACGGCGCGGTCTACGAGAACATCAACCCCGCCAACGAGTCGATCATCGGCTCGGCCGCCGACGCCTCGCGCGCCGACACCGAGCGGGCGATCGCCGCCGCCCGCCGCGCGTTCGACGAATCCGAGTGGGCGCACGACCTGGACCTGCGGGTCCGCGGTCTGCGCCAGCTGCACCAGGCGCTGCTCGACCACCGCGACCAGCTCGCCGACATCACCGTCGCCGAGGTGGGCGCGCCCCGGATGCTGCTGGGCGGGCCCCAGCTCGACGGCCCGATCGAGTTCGTCTCCTACTACGCCGACCTCGCCGAGAAGTACTCCTGGACCGAGCAGCTCGGCGTCGCCCAGACGATGGCGGGCCCGGCGAACCGCTGGGTGGAACGTGAGCCGGTCGGGGTCGTCGCCGCGATCACCCCGTGGAACTACCCGAACCAGATCAACATCGCCAAGGTGGCTCCGGCACTGGCCGCCGGCGCCACCGTCGTGCTCAAGCCCGCCCCGGACACCCCGTGGACGGGCCTGGCCCTCGGCCGGCTCATCGCCGAGCACACCGACATCCCGGCCGGCGTCTTCAACGTCATCACCGCCGCCGACAAGACCATCGGCGAGGTGCTCACCACCAGCCGGGACGTCGACATGGTCAGCTTCACCGGCTCGACCGCGGTCGGCCGGCGGATCATGGAAGCCGGCGCGGCGACCATCAAGCGGGTCTTCCTGGAGCTCGGCGGCAAGTCGGCGCAGATCGTCCTCGACGACGTGGAGGACATCGCCGCCGCGTCGGCGCTGGCCGTGTTCGGGATCTGCACCCACGGCGGACAGGGCTGCGCCACCGCCACCCGGCTGCTGCTGCCCCGGTCCCGCTACGAGGAGGGCATCGAGGCCGCCGCGGCCCTGATCGGCGCCATCTCCTACGGTGACCCGGAGGACCCGTCGAACATGACCGGTCCGATCGTCAACCGGGCGCAGCTGACCCGCATCGACGGCCTGGTCCGCAGGGGCGTCGAGGAAGGAGCCCGGGTCGTCACCGGCGGCGGCATCGCCACCCAGTTCGACCGGGGTTTCTACTTCCAGCCGACGCTGCTCGCCGACGTCGACAATTCGATGAACATCGCCCAGGAGGAGATCTTCGGGCCGGTTCTCGTCGCGATTCCCTACGACACCGACGACGACGCGATCCGGATCGCCAACGACTCGATCTTCGGTCTGTCCGGCGGGGTCTCGGGCGCCGACCGGGAGCGGGCACTGCGGATCGCCCGGCGGATCCGCACCGGCACGATGTCGGTCAACGGCGGCATGTGGTATGGCGCCGACGTTCCCTTCGGCGGCTACAAGCAGTCCGGTATCGGCCGGGAGATGGGCGTCGCCGGCTTCGAGGAGTACCTCGAGCAGAAGGCGCTGGCCGAACCGTCCTCCTGAGCGGTCACGGCGGTGGGGTGAACGACCTGCCCCACCGCCCCCTCCGCTCGCGTACGACGTGCTCGCGTACGACGAACGGGGCCGGCGACCGCCGGCCCCGTTCTGACGTTCGGTGCTGGCCGCCGAGAAACCGACGGCGGCCAGGCCGGATCAGCCGATCGAGATGTTCAGGACCTCAAGGGCGTTGGTGCGCGCGACGCGCCGGGTGTCGCTCTCGGACAGACCGGACAGCGACTCGGTGAGGAAGTCGGCCGGCTCCCGGGTGCCCTCGGCGTGCGGCCAGTCGGAGCCGAGCAGCAGCCGGTCGACCCGCACCCCGTGGGAGACGAGGTGGTCGATGTCGTCCTCCCAGAACGGCGTGATCCACACGTGCTCGCCGAAGGTGTCGCTCGGCTTCTCCTTGAAGTAGCCCGGGTTGCGGTTGGCCGCGTCATCGAGGCGGTGCAGCAGCTCCGGAGCCCAGGACGCGCCGTTCTCGACACTGGCGAAACGCAGCGTCGGGAACCGCTCGAAGACCCGGTGGCAGACCGCGGCGGCGTAGAAGTCGCTGACCGCGCGGCTCTTGGTCACGATGCCGCGCAGCGGCGAACGGAACAGCGCCGTCTCCTCGCCACCGGGCTCCCACATCTTGACCAGGATGTCGTAGCCGTCGAGCCCGGCGTGGGTGGCCACCGGGATGCCGGCCTCGGCCGCAAGACCCCAGAAGGCGTCGTACACCGGGTCGAACGGCGAGCGGTAGCCGCCCGGCACCGGCACCGGCGCGTTGCGCATGTTGACGGCCACCGCCCCGGCGTCCAGCACCCGGCGCAGCTCCTTCGCGGCGAACTCCGGGTCGAGCATGGGGATGTAGGGGACCGCGAACAGCCGGTTCTCGTACCGGAAGCCCCAGTCCTCGTCGAGCCACAGGTTGAACGCCCGGAACACCGAGTTGCTGGCCTCCGGGTCGGCGCGGATGGCGTCCTCGACACCGACCCCGAGGGTGGGGAACAGCAGGGTCGCGGCCAGGCCCTGCTCGTCCATCACCGCGAGGCGCGCCTTGCGGTCGCGGTACTCGGGCCGCACCGGCTCGAGCTCGCCGAACGCATCCTTGATCAACTGCTGGTTCGGGTTGCCCCGGTACCAGTCGAACAGGGCGCCGGGCTTCGCGACCGGATCGAACACGGGGTTCGCGATGTAGGAGTTGACCGTCCCGCCCACGAGGAGGCGACGCCGGCCGTCCACCTCCGCCCAGCGCACGCCGCGGTAGCGCAGAGAGCGGTCGGCGTGCCTGGTGAACGCGTCCTCCGACTCGTAGTAGTGGTTGTCGAAGTCAAAGATCCAAGGCTTCGACGCCTGGTCCGTCTCCGTCACCTGGTCCGTCACGATCCGCCTCATTCCCGATCACTGCGCGCGGCTTGACGCCGAACTCGGCGGCGCCAGAGTATCGATCTCGACCTCGATGCCGAGATGTGCGCAGTCGTCCCGACTGCCTGCCACAGGAGCTGACGCCGATCTGTCCAGCACCTCTACTACTGAGATACAACAACTTACCCATGCGGTGCGAGCGGTGCTGGGAGACGCCGCCAGGCCGGACGGCACCCCGACGGTCGATCCGTTGTGGCGCAACGGATGGCTGGACCTTGCCGAAATCGGACTGCCCGGCCTCTGCGTACCCGAGGACCGGGGCGGCGTGGGCCTGCGCGTCGACGCGGCCGCGGCCTGCGCCACCGAGTGCGGTGCCGCCCTGCACGGCGCCCCGTTGGCCGGCCTGACGGCCAGCGCCCACGCGCTTGCCCGGACCAGCGGCGATCCGGTGGTGGACGAGCTGCTCGAGGGCATCCTCGCCGGCGAACGGATCTGCGCGTTCGGCCGGCTCGACCCCGCCGGCCAGCCCGGCACGGGTGGTGATGCGGGTGGCCCGGACGCCCGGTTCGCCCGCCGGGTCGACGGCGCCCCGGACGCCGACGCCCTGCTGCTGCTCGACCCGGCGCGGGGCAGCGCGATCCTGCTCACCGACCCGGACGACTGGCAGCTCACCGCGCACACCGAGCGCTTCGACGTGTCCCGGGCATGCGCCGACGTCACGGTGCGGGCCGACGCCTGGCCGGGAGAGGCCGGGCGCACGCTCACCGCCCTCGGCCAGGCCGTCGACCTGTACGAGCTGCTACTCGCCGCCGACACCCTGGGCAGCGTGCGGCGGATGCTCGACCGCACCGTCAGCTACGCCGCGCGGCGGCACACGTTCGGCCGGCCGATCGGCGCCACCCAGGCCGTCCAGCACCGCCTGGCCGACCACGCGGTGCGCGCCCGCGGCATGAACCTCGTCGTCGCCGAGGCCGTTCGCCGCGTCGGGGCGCTCGCCTCCCCCGAGTCGAGCGGGGCGAGCGGGGC
>NZ_JAMQQG010000221.1 GCF_023716925.1 Frankia sp. R82 | reverse complement strand
GTGCCAGCTGGCCGGGACCACCGGACCAGCCGGGCGGTACCGGCGTGCCCCACCCGGGACCGCCGGTGTCGCGCCCGCCGGGGGGCGGCCCGCCGGGCGCGGCCCAGCCGGGTCCTTCTGCCATTGCGGTGTCTCCACTCGTCGTTTTTTCGTTGACGTCGTCGTCATCGTTGTTGCGCAGCCGAGCGCCGCAGACCGGCCAGCCCGACATCGGCTCTCCCGGCTCGCATCGATCGTCCCAGATGCGGCCGGTCCACTGCGGTCGCCTGTCCACAGATCGTGGCCCGAGGGTGCGTTATCCACAGCCGGGAGAATCGGGCTTGGCATCGCCGGGCCATGGCGCTGATCCTGCTGACGTGACCCGACTGCTTCCCCCCGCGCTGTCACGAGTTTCCCCCACGCTGGCGCGAGGCCTGTCCATCCTCGCGGACCTGGTGGTCCCGCAGTCGTGCGCCGGCTGCGGCTGTCGGGGAGTGTCCGCCTGTCCGGCCTGTGTGGCGCAGCTGCACGGCCCTGTGATCCTCGCCGCCGTGGGCTCCCTGGCCACCCCGCGGCGGCGAGGGCCGCTGCCCTGTCTGGCCGCGGCCCGGTATGGCGGCCAGGTGCGCACGTTGCTGGTGGCCTACAAGGAACGTCGCCGGATGGATCTCGCTCGGCCGCTGGGTACGGCGCTGGCCCGGGTGATCGTCCATGCCCGACCCGGTCCGGCCGTGGTGCTGGTTCCGGTGCCGTCGTCGGCGGCCGCCCGGCGGCGGCGCGGGTTCGACCATGTCCGGATGCTGTGCGCCGTGGCGGCGACGGTGCTGCGGGGGCGGGGATACCGGGTCCAGGTGGTGCCGCTGCTGCGCCCGGTGCGGCGGCTGGCCGATCAGGCCGGTCTCGGAGTGCGGGCCCGAGCGGAGAACCTTGCTGGTGCCTTCGCCCTGCGTGCCCCGGCGCGGGCGGTGCCCTGGCCGGCGGCGGGCTCGGCGCGCCCGCGCGTGCTCATCATCGATGACGTGGTGACCACCGGCGCCACCGTGCGCGAAGCGGCGCGGGCACTACGCGAGGGCGCCCTGCGGCCCCACGCGGCCGTGGTGGTGGCGGCTACCCCCAGCCGGCGGTCGGGAGCGGCCACGCTGGTCCGGCGTGCGGAGATGGCGACGCGCCCAGGGGGCGGCCTGCCCGGGCTGGATGGCCCGTCCGGGTGAAACTACCGCTACGCGTCGTCCGGGCCGGCTCGTACGAGACGCTCAGGTCGGCCGTGGTCGTCCGGCCGCGGCGAACGGCGTAGGGCGTCAGTCGTGCGGATGCTGAGCGCACGATCGGAGTAGGGCTGGCCTGGCGGGGAAGGAGCCGAACGCGGGCAACCAGCCGCAGACCGGCAGAACGGCACGGCAGAAAGGTGTGACCAGCGTGGACAGGGCGTCCCTCAACCGTCCCGGCCAGGCACGGGAGCAGGCCCGGGGGCACGAGCGGGCGCGATGAGATCACCGGCGCGCGGCCGGGCTGTGATCGCCAGCCGGGTGGCCGGACACATGAACGGGAGGTGGATCGCGTGGACATCGTGGTCAAGGGCAGGCACACCGCGGTTCCGGAACGGTTCCGCAAGCACGTCGAGGCCAAGCTCGCCAAGCTCGAGCGGCTGGACTCCCACATCATCGGGGTGGACGTCGAACTGTCGAAGGAGCACAACCCGCGCCTCGCCGACGTCTGCGACCGGGTGGAGCTCACCGTGTACTCACGGGGCCCGGTGATCCGGGCCGAGGCCGCCGCCGACGACTGCTACGCCGCTCTTGACCTGGCCGCTACCAAGCTCGCCGAACGGCTGCGTCGAGCTGCCGACCGGCGGGTCCGCCACCATGCCAACCACGCCGGAAGCCGGCCGTCCGGCATCACCGCCGTGCCGCTGGAAAGCCTGATGCCTCTTGAGGGATCGTCCGCGCCGGATGCCCACCCTGCTCCCGACGAGCACCGTCGGGCGGCGGTGGGCCGTCCAGTGGTCGCCGCATCAGTCGAGGAGGTCAACGCGGTCCGCCAGCAGGCCGAGCGGGCGGAGGCGCCCGAACAGGCGCCCCTCGTCGTGCGGGAGAAGACCCACGAGGCCGACCCGATGACCCTGGAGGACGCCCTGTCGAACATGGAGCTCGTCGGGCATGACTTCTACCTGTTTCTGGACGCCGACTCCGGGCTGCCGAGCGTGGTGTACCGCCGGGTGGGTTACGACTACGGGGTCATCCGCCTGACCGGGCTGGGCGGGCTTGAACCTGCGCTTGCCCACGCGCGGGCGCAGGCCGGTGGGGCGCCGCGCGAGCGGGATGCCTACGCGAGCTCTGCCGCTCTTTAGACGATCTGCAGGTCACGTCCACCGGCTGACGTGGGACCATTTACCTCGCGTGTCGAAGTACATGACCGTGCCGCTGTTGCCGCTGCCCCGCGTGGTCGGCAGCAGCGGCACGGATCGGGGTAGCAACGGTCTCAGGGAGGTCAGATGACGGTGGAGGAGCCGCGCTCCGAGGAGGTGCTGCCGACCCCATCGGGGGCAAACCCCATCCGGGTGCTCATCGTCGACGACCACGCGCTGTTTCGCCGTGGGCTGGAGATGGTGCTGGGCCAGGAGGTCGACATCGAGGTCGTGGGGGAGGCGGCCGACGGCAGCGAGGCCGTGACCATGGCCAAGGAGACGGCACCGGACATCGTGCTGATGGACGTGCGGATGCCGCGTCGCGGTGGGATCGACGCCACGAGTGCCATCAAGGAGTCGGTCCCCAGCGCAAAGATCGTCATGTTGACGATCAGCGACGAGGAAGCGGACCTCTACGACGCGATCAAGGCGGGGGCAATGGGCTACCTGCTGAAGGAGATCTCCATCGACGAGGTGGCGGCGGACATCCGCGCCGTCTACGGCGGGCAGAGCCTGATCAGCCCGTCGATGGCGTCGAAGCTGCTCAGCGAGTTCGCAGCCATGATCAAGAACAAGGATGACCGACCGCAGCTGCCCACCCCTCGCCTCACCGAGCGGGAGATGGAGGTGCTGCGGCTCGTCGCCAAGGGGATGAACAACCGGGACATCGCCAAGCAGCTGTTCATCAGTGAGAACACCGTGAAGAACCACATCCGCAACATCCTCGAGAAGCTGCAGCTGCACTCCAGGATGGAGGCAGTGGTCTACGCGGTGCGGGAGAAGCTTCTCGAGATCACCTGAGTCGGCACCCGGGCGTCACCCGGCATCACGTGATCGTGCGGAGCGGAGGAGGGGTCGGTGGTGGATCGGTGGGTAGCCGGGAACCGATCCAGCAGTCGACCCGCCGACCGTCACCGAGCAGCAGCGCCTGCGGCAGCGTGCCCTCCAGGGTGAATCCGGTGCGCTGCGCCACCCGGCGGGAGGCGTCGTTGCCGACGGCCGCGCGCCATTCGATCCGGGCCAGCCCCAGCATGGCGAACCCCCAGCGGGTGATGGTGGTCACTGCCTGTGAGACCACCCCCTGGCCGCGGGCGTCCGCTGCGCACCAGTAGCCGATTTCGGCCTCCCCGGACGTGGAGATGCCCATCAGCTCGATCGAGGCGAGCAGGCGTTCCGTCGTTGCGTCCACCACCGCGAACGGCGTGCCGGTCCCCTCCGCCCAGGCGGCGGGGGCCACGTCGAGCACGAACGACTCGGCATCGCGACGCCCGTAGGGCTGCGGCAGGCGGTTGTACCGGGCGATCTGCGGATCCTGACAGGCCTGATGGACGGCGTCGATGTCGTAGGGCTGCCACGGGCGAAGGTGTAGCCGGCCGGCGGTGATCTCCGCCGGTTCGAGAGAGGCCATGGCCACAGTTCTACGACAGGTGCCGGAACCGGCCCGGCGGGCACCCGGTGGACCTGTCGATCGTTGAGGGGGTTGAAGGGGGGCGGGGATCCGGTCGATCAGGGTTCGTCCCACCCTTCGTCGGCCGTCATGAACCGCCGCTGGGAGACCTACATCCGATGGTCGGATGTAGGTGCTGGTTCAGGGGCTAGCATCGTGTGGTCGGTGACGTCGCCGACATGCCTGCCGGAGGAGTTTCGCCCGTGGTTCTAGAGAAGATCTTGCGTGCCGGTGAGGGCCGGATTCTGCGCAAGCTCAAGGCGATCGCCGAGCAGGTCAATCTGATCGAGGACGACTTCACCGGGCTGTCCGACGGTGAGCTGCGCGGTATGACCGACGAGTTCCGCCAGCGTCTCACCGAGGGTGACGACACGCTGGACGACCTGCTGCCCGAGGCCTTCGCCGCAGTCCGCGAGGCCGCCCGGCGCACCCTTGGCCAGCGGCACTTCGATGTGCAGATCATGGGTGGTGCGGCACTTCATCTCGGCAACATCGCCGAGATGAAGACCGGTGAGGGCAAGACGCTGGTCTCCACGCTGCCGACCTACCTGAACGCCCTGTCGGGCAAGGGCGTGCACGTCATCACCGTCAACGACTACCTCGCCCAGCGCGACGCCGAAAACATGGGCCGCGTGCACCGATTCCTCGGGCTCAGCGTCGGGGTCATTCACCCGCAGATGTCGCCCGCGGTCCGCCGCGCCCAGTATGCGTGTGACATCACCTATGGCACGAACAACGAGTTCGGCTTCGACTATCTGCGCGACAACATGGCCTGGAGCGCCGACGAGCTCGTGCAGCGTGGCCACAACTTCGCCGTCGTCGACGAGGTCGACTCGATTCTCATCGACGAGGCGCGCACCCCGCTGATCATCAGTGGTCCGGCCGACCATCCGACCCGGTGGTACACCGAGTTCGCCCGCATCTCCCCGCTGCTCGAGCGAGACGTCGACTACGAGGTCGAGGAGGGCAAGCGGACCGTTGCCATCACCGAGTCCGGCGTGGAGAAGGTCGAGGACCAGCTCGGCATCGAGAACCTCTACGAGTCGGTGAACACGCCGCTGGTCGGTTACCTGAACAACTCGCTCAAGGCGAAAGAGCTCTACAAGCGGGACAAGGACTACATCGTCACCGATGGCGAGGTCCTGATCGTGGACGAGTTCACCGGGCGTGTGCTGCATGGTCGCCGGTACAGCGAGGGAATGCACCAGGCGATCGAGGCCAAGGAAAAAGTCGACATCAAGCAGGAGAACCAGACCCTCGCCACGATCACCCTGCAGAACTACTTCCGGCTGTACGACAAGCTCTCCGGAATGACTGGTACCGCCATGACCGAGGCGGCCGAGTTCCACCAGATCTACACCCTCGGTGTCGTCCCGATTCCCACCAACAAGCCGATGGTGCGAATCGACCAGGCGGACGTCGTCTACAAGACCGAGATCGCCAAGTTCGACGCCGTCGTCGAGGACATCGCGGCACGGCACGAGAAGGGCCAGCCGGTGCTGGTCGGCACGACCAGCGTGGAGAAGTCCGAGTACCTGTCCAAGCAACTGGACAAGCGCGGTGTGCCGCACGAGGTGCTCAACGCCAAGCACCACGAGCGTGAGGCGACCATCATCGCCGAGGCCGGCCGCAGGGGCTCCGTCACCGTGGCGACGAACATGGCCGGCCGCGGAACGGACATCATGCTGGGCGGCAACCCGGAGTTTCTCGCTCAGGCCGAGCTGCGTCAGCGTGGCCTGTCGCCGATCGAGACCCCGGAGGACTACGAGGCCGCCTGGCAGGAGGCGTTGGAGAAGGCCCGCCAGTCGGTGAAGAGCGAACACGAGGACGTGGTCGCCGCCGGCGGTCTGTACGTGCTCGGCACCGAGCGCCACGAGTCGCGCCGGATCGACAACCAGCTGCGCGGGCGTGCCGGCCGGCAGGGCGACCAGGGCGAGTCGCGGTTCTACCTCTCCCTCGGGGACGACCTCATGCGGCTGTTCAACGCGGCCGCCGTCGAGGGCATCATGGACCGCCTCAACATCCCCGAGGATGTCCCGATCGAGTCGAAGATCGTGACCAGGGCGATTCGGTCGGCCCAGACCCAGGTCGAGGGCCAGAACTTCGAGATCCGCAAGAACGTCCTCAAGTACGACGAGGTGATGAACAAGCAGCGCACCGTCATCTACGAGGAGCGGCGCAAGGTTCTCGACGGCGCCGACCTGCACGAGCAGGTCCGGCACTTCGTCGATGACACGGTCGAGGGCTACGTGCGCGGCGCCACCGCGGACGGCTTCCCCGAGGAGTGGGACCTCGACACCCTGTGGACCGCGCTCGGCCAGCTCTACCCGGTCGGCGTGGAGGCCCCCGAGGTCGATGACCGCGACGGTCTGAGCCCCGACCACCTGCTGGAGGACGTCCAGGCTGACGCCCAGGAGGCCTACGACCGCCGTGAGCTGGAACTCGGCGACGCACCAGACGGCGAGCCGGTCATGCGGGAACTCGAGCGTCGCGTCGTGCTCGCCGTCCTCGACCGCAAGTGGCGCGAGCACCTCTACGAGATGGACTACCTGCAGGAGGGCATCGGCCTGCGGGCGATGGGGCAGCGCGACCCGCTGGTCGAGTACCAGCGGGAGGGATTTGACATGTTCCAGACGATGATGGAGGGCATCAAGGAGGAGTCCGTCCGCCTTCTGTTCAACGTCGAGGTGCAGGTCGCCGGTCAGGAAGGCGATTCCGCCGAGGCGCCGGAGCAGCCTGTGGCACCCGTCGCGGCCGGGCCCGCCGGTGCCGCCGCCCTGCCAGCCGCGCCCACCGTGGTACCCGACGCAGATGGTCCGCCGGCCCCGGAGGTGCCCGCGCAGCCGGCGACTCCACCGGTGTTCGTCAAGGGGCTTGAGCCGCGCCGTCCCACCGGCGGGCTGCGTTACACCGCACCGTCGGTCGACGGGGCCTCCGGCCCGGTCACCACGCTCGACAACGGTGCCACGACCCTTGGCGGTGGGCTCGCTGGCCGTGGCGGAGCGAACCGGGGCGCCGGTGACGGCCCGGGCTCGTCCACCGGGGCAGGCTCCCGGCCAGCCCGCAACGCTCCCTGCCCCTGCGGTTCTGGACGCAAGTACAAGCGCTGCCATGGCGACCCGTCGCGGCGCAACGCCGACCCCGTCGAGTAGTCAAGCGGCTCGGACAGGTCGGCGGGCGCCGGCGGGTGCCGACCTGTCCGAGCCGTGGTCAGCCGACCTGCAGAGTGGTGACCCGCCACCGGCCGTCCATGGCCTCCATGCGCAGGGCCAGGGCGCCGGCCCGTGAGCCGCGGCTGATGACCGCGGACACCTCGGCCACGCCCGGTCGTGGTTCACTCACCCGAACGCTGCGCACCCGTCCACGGCGGCGGTCGGTGAGCTGGGCCGCAGTCCGCTCCAGGTCGTGCAGCAGCCGCGGCGTGGTCCACCGGGCCAGATGCGACACCGGCCGCGCCCCGGCCAGCGCCTCGACGATCGCCCGCACGACGATCACTGCCGCAATCTTGGGCGACGGCTGCGGCCGGGCGGCCTCGTCGGCAGGCCGGCTCGCGCCATCCCCGGCCGCGGTGGCCACCGCGGCACTCGCGGTGGCTGTCCGGGCCGTTCTGCCCCCGGCGGTTCGGCTGGCGGAAGCCCGACCGCTGGCCCTGCTGGTGGTGGCCTGGGACGGGGTGGTCCTGGCCGAAGCAGCCGGGCCCGTGCCAGGGGCAGGGGCCCGGGTCGTGTCGGGGCCGGTGAAGGGCGACGACGGTCGTCCGCATTCGGTGAACACCAGATCCGGTCTGGGCAGCCGCCGGGGGGTGCGATCGGCCGGGGCGTGCGTCGGCCCGGCCGCGCTCCCCAGGGCCGGGCGCCGCGTGGGCTCGTCGTCGAACGGGGGATCGGACGGGGTGACGGGCAGCAGCCGTAGGCCTGAACCGGACGTGGCACGGCGTGGACAGGGCAGGGCACGGGCAGCGGTCACGGCTGGCTCCGGTGGACGGCGGGCGGGGTCAGGGCCCGGTGGGTGGCATGAGGCGTTGGCCGGGAAGAATCACGTTGGGGTCAGGGCCGATGACGGCCGAGTTGGCCGCCCACCAGCGGGGCCACTCGGCGGCGATCTGTTCGGTGGTGGCGTCGGGGCCGAGGGCACGGGCCGCGACCGACCACAGGGTGTCGCCCCGTCGGACGACGACTTCCTCGGCTGACTGGCCCGCGCCCGCCGTGCCAGCCGCGGGCACCCCTGTGCCACGGTGCGCGGAGGGGACGAGCGGGTCATGCGGGGCAGCCGCCGCGCCGGACGGGGACGCGGCAGCCGGCCCGGCGGCGGAACCAGGAGCAGGCGCCGAGCCGGGACCGGAAGCACGTGTCGCAGTGGAGGCCGGGGCCGGGGCAGGGGCCTGGGCCGGAGCGGACGAGGC
>NZ_JAMQQG010000001.1:127886-180920 GCF_023716925.1 Frankia sp. R82 | reverse complement strand
GTGCAGATCATTGATCCGTCGGACGGCCGCGACACCCGCACGGTGACCAGCGAGCCCAGCCCGCGGGCGTGGTCCATCCGCGGGGAGCGGGCCAGGCCGGCGTCGACGACGACCCGCACGCCGGGCACCGTGAGGCTGCTCTCCGCGACCGCGGTGGCCAGCACGACCCGGCGACGCGGGCCGGCGCGCAGCACCGCGTCCTGTACTCCGCCGGTCTGGCGGCCGTGCAGGGTGAGCACGTCGACCGCGCTGCGGTGCCCGGCGAGCCGGCCGGCGACGGCGGCGATCTCACCCGCTCCGGGCAGGAACACGAGCACATCCCCGGACGTCTCCCGCAGCGCGCGCCCGACGGTCGCCCCGACGTGGTCGAGCAGCCTCGGGTCGACCCGCAGACCGTGCGCCGGGGTGATCACCCCGGGTGGGGGCGCCCAGACCACGTCGACGTCGTGCATCGAGGCGTCGGTCCCGATGACCGGCGCGGGCTCGCCGGGCGCACCGAGCATCGCGGCGAGCCGCCCGGTGTCGGCTGTCGCGGAGGCGGCGAGCAGGAGCAGGTCGGGGCGCAGCGCGGCGCGGACGTCGAGCAGGAACGCGAGCGCCAGGTCGGCGTCGAGGCTGCGCTCGTGGCACTCGTCGAGGATGACCGCATCGGTACCGGGCAGCTCGGGGTCGCGTTGCAGCCGCCGGACGAGCACTCCCGTCGTGACCACCTCGACCCTGGTGGACGGCCCGGCCCTGCGCTCGCCGCGGATCGTGTAACCGACCGCGCCCCCCACCTCGCGACCACCGGCGAGGCTGGCCATCCGCCGTGCCGCGGCGCGGACGGCGATCCGCCGCGGCTCGACGACCAGTACCCGGCCGGGCACGTGGTCGGCGAGCGCGAGCGGGACGAGCGTCGTCTTACCTGTGCCCGGCGGGGCCACCAGCACCGCGGCCCCGCCGGCCCCGCCCGACCCGTGCTGGTCGTGGGCGGTCAGCGCGGCGACGAGCGCTGGCAGCGCGGCTCGGACCGGCAGGTCCGCCCCGGCAACCGTGAGGTCGGGCAACATGTGCCCAGTGTCCTCGGCTCACCTCACGGCATACGCAGTGAAGCCCGAACCGGCGACTGTCCTGACGCGCGCAGCCGGGGGACCTGGACCGGGACCGGGACCGGGTGAGTGGGGTCGCCGAGGCGACCGGCCTGGTTGGCACCCCAGGACCGCGGTGCGGGGTCGTCATGTGGGCCGATCGAGTAGATCTCGTGGACAGGTTCGTCGACGGCGAGGGCATGCTCGACGACCCAGGCGCCGAGCCGGCCGTAGGTGACATCGATGTCGTCGTGAGTGCCGTGATGAACGGTGGTGGCCAGTTCGACGGCCGGCAGGGTCCGTGGGGTGACGCGGCCCCGGGTCGGTGGGGCGACGGCCGGCCGGTAGACCATGACCATGCCACGGCCGAGGGTGAACAGCTCGTTGTCATAGCAGCCGCCGGGAGAGCCGAGTGGTTCGAGCCCGGCCAGAGCCGCGTCGAGCTCGGCCGTCGCTTCGGCGTACCACGCCAGCACCTCGCTCCGGTCGACGGCGCCGCTGATCGCGGCGACGGTCCGGGCCGGGAGGGAGCACAGCCGTGCCTCAAGGCCCGCGATGTCGGGCCGCAGTAACTGACGCAGCGAGGTGACGGCGGCCCGAGTGCGGTCGAGCACGGCTTCCAGCCGGTGGAGACGGCCGGTGATCAGCTCGGCCCGCGCGTGCGGATCCTCGGTGGCGAGGATCCTGGCCACATCGGCCAGCGGCAGGTCCAGCTCCCGCAGCCGGTGGATCACCTGGGCGGACGGGATCTGCTCGGCGGTGTAGTACCGGTAGCCGCTGTGCGGGTCGACCGAGGCGGGCACGAGCAGGCCGCTGTCGTGGTAGCGGCGCAGCGTCCGCACGCTCAGGTGGGTCAGCTGCGCGAACTCGCCGATGGTCAGTCCCGGCCACATCCCCACATCGTGCATCCTCTCCGTCTCGCGCGGTTCCGCCGTCAGGAGCTTGACCCTCTCCCGGGGGGAGACCCCACGCTGGCCGCATGACACCCACCTCGAATCCGGGCAGGCCGCGATGACCATCAGCGACCGGCTCGACGGCCGACGCGCGCTGGTCACCGGGGCCAGCAAAGGCACCGGCGCCGCCGTCGCCGACCGACTCCGTGCGGCCGGGGCCACCGTGCTGGCCACCGCCCGTACCCGGCCGGCCAGGCCGAGCCGGAGCTGTTCATCCCCGCCGACCTCAGCACCGTCGAAGGCGCCGCCGCCGTCGTCGACCAGGTGCGGGACCGGTTCGGCCCGCTGGACATCGTGGTGCACACCCTCGGCGGATCGCACGCCCCACCGGGCGGTTTCGCCGCCCTCACCGACCGGCACTGGGACCACGCGCTACAGCTCAACCTGCTCGCTGCCGTCCGGCTGGACCGGGCACTGCTGCCGGCCATGATCGACACCGGTGGCGGAGCGGTCGTGCACGTGGCGTCCATCCAACGGCGCATGCCGCTGCACGAGGCAACCCTCGGCTACGCCGCGGCCAAGGCCGCGCTGACCACCTACAGCAAGGGTCTGGCCAACGAGGTCGGTCCGCACGGCATCCGCGTCAACGTCGTGTCCCCTGGCTTCATCCGGACCGCCGGCGCCGACGGCCTGATCGATCGCATCGTGGCGAGCCGGGCCGTCTCCCGGGAGCAGGCGCTGGCGCAGATCATGGACTCCCTCGGCGGTATCCCGCTCGGCCGCCCCGCCCACCCCACCGAGGTCGCCGAGCTCGTCGCCTTCCTCGTCTGCGACCGCGCGGCTGCCGTGACCGGCGCGGAGTACACCATCGACGGCGGCACCGTACCGACCGTCGGCTGACCCGCTACCCGCGAGGACATTCACCTGCCCGCGTCGGGTCGGGACCCGGCTGGCGATGTGGTCGCCGGACAGCGAGCCGGCGATGTCGGGCCGGCGGGACTCATCGTTTCGTCAGATCGGCGTGACCGTTGCCGCTGGCGTCAGGCACGGCGGGCGTGGTGGGGATTTCGTCCGGGCCCTGGCCGGACGCCGGGGCGCTGACCGACAGCCCGGCCGCGTTCGACTCGCGGGTGAGGAAGGTGCCGAGCTCTGCGATGGTGCTCATCAAGGGGGCCGGGAACACGACGGTGGTGTTCTTGTCGACGCCGATCTCGACCAGGCTTTGCAGGTTGCGCAACTGCAGGGCGAGTGGATGGGCCATCATCGTGTCCGAGGCGTCGCCCAGCGCGGCGGCCGCCAGCGACTCGCCCTCAGCATTGATGATCTTGGCGCGCTTCTCCCGCTCGGCCTCGGCCTGCCGGGCCATCGCCCGCTTCATGCTGTCGGGCAGTTGGATGTCCTTGAGCTCGACCAGGGTCACCTCGACGCCCCAGTCGGCGGTGGTGACGTCGAGGATCTTTCGGATGTCCAGGTTGATCCGGTCGGTCTCCGACAGCGTCTGATCCAGCGTGTGCTGGCCGACGACCTTGCGCAGCGTGGTCTGGGCGATCTGGTCGATGGCCGCGTGGACGTTCTCGATCGCCACGACCGACTTCACCGCGTCGACCACCTTGAAGTAGGCGACCGCGGAGACGTCAACGCTGACGTTGTCGCGGGTGATGATGCCCTGCGACTGGATCGGCATCGTCACGATCCGCAGTGATACCCGGTGCAGCACGTCCACCAGCGGAATAATCATCCTTAAGCCGGGCTTACGGTCGCCGATCACCCGTCCCAGCCGGAACAGCACGCCGTCCTCGTACTGCTTGATGATTCGTATCGACATCGCGGCGGCCAGGAGGATCAGGACGGCAAAAACGATGAGGAAAATGACCAGGATCTTCATGGCGGTGCGCTCCAGAGAAATGACGATCGCGAGAGGTCAGGTTCCAGTCCGGGTTCTGAGCGCCGCTTCCGGATTCGACGGAGGCCAGCCGAACCAATATTCAGTCGATGTCCGCATCGACTGGGATGCCGGCCCACTATGAGCCAGGATTGAGGACGGCGGCGGTCGGCCAGTGCGTTCCGGGCCAGTGCGTTCCGGACCAGCTGAACATCTCAGTGTGCTTGACGCTACTCGCCTGTACCTGTATATGGCAACCCGCGGACAGATCCCCGGGCTCCGCGGATCGCGGGCATGCAGGTCGGCGGGGCTGGGACGTCCCATGTCTGGTCGGTCACCGGCTGGTCGGCCTCCTTGCGGCGATCGGCGGTGCCGGCCGACCGGTCCGCCGCCGTCCGGCTACGGCTCGATGATGTTGAAACGGGGATCCCCGGGATCGAGTACGCCGAGGAGCCGTCGCAGTGTTCCCTCGTCACCATCGAACGAAAGCCCGGCGCCGCGGGCGGTGTCGAGGTCACCGGCGGCCAGGTGCGCGATGGCCACCCGCGGCACGGTGATCGTCAGTGCGACGTCCCCCGGACCGTCCCGCACCGGGGTGAACACGCCGTTGGCCAGTGTCGTGCGGAAGGTCGACCCGTGGTCGGGGAACACCCAGCGGATCGCCAGGTCGAGCTGCCATGCCCTGGGCCCGTCCACCTGGACCGCGAGCGTGTCGAGGAACATCTCCGGCGGCAGCTGGGCGACCAGGTCAGGTGAGTTGGTCGCGGCGGGCGTGCCGAAGTTTCCGTCGCGCAGTTCCAGCGCGCCGGACAGGTAGCTGTTGCGCCAGGTGCCGTTCTCGCAACCGAAGCCGAGCTGTTCGAGCACGTCGGCGAGCAGGGCGCGGCCCTCCTTGTGGTCGGGCTCGGCGAACACGACATGGTCGAGCACCTGCGCCGCCCACCGTAGATCACCCTGCTCGGTCGACCGCTGCGCCTTTTCGACCACGGCATCGGCGCCGCCCATGAAATCGACGTAGCGGCGCGCGGCCTCCGCCGGGGGGTGCTGCCACAGCCGTGCCGGGTTCCCGTCATACCACCCCATATAGCGCTGGTAGATGGCTTTGACGTTGTGGCTGACCGATCCGTAGTAGCCGTGCGTGTGCCACGCGCGCCGCAGGGCCGGTGGCAGTTCGAACGTCTCCGCTATCTCGGCGCCGGTGCAGCCCTTGTTGATCAGTCGGACCGTCTGGTCGTGCTGGTACGCGTACAGGTCACGCTGCAGCCGCAGGAACTCGACAATGTTGTCCACGCCCCATGTCGGCCAGTGGTGCGACGCGAACACGACGTCGACCCGGTCGGCGAACATCTCGATCGCCTCGGTCAGATAGCCCGCCCAGGAACGCGGGTCCCGCACCGGCGCGCCGCGCAGCGTCAGTACGTTGTGCAGCGTGTGGGTGGCGTTCTCGGCGATGCACAGCGCGCGCTGTTTCGGGAGCAGGAAGTGCATTTCCGCCGGCGCCTCGGAATCCGGGGCCAGCTGGAACTCCAGCCGGACCCCGTCGACAGTCAGCTCCTGACCGGTGTGGGTGATGTCGACCGTCGGCGGGATCAGGCTGACCGTTCCGGTCGAGGTCGTCTGCCCCAGCCCGGCTCCCACCCCACCTCGGGGCCCACGCGGCAGAACGGCGCCGTACATGTACCCGGCCCGGCGGGCCATCGCCGTGCCCGCGTACACGTTCTCGGCGATCGCGTGCGTCAGGAAACCCTGCGGCGCGATCACCGGCACCCGGCCGGCGTCGACATCTTCCTGGGTCACCACGCCCTTCGCCCCGCCGAAGTGGTCCGCGTGACTGTGCGTGTAGATCAGACCGGTGACCGGCCGGGCACCGCGCTGGGACCGGTACAACTCCAGGGCGGCCCGCGCGGTCTCCACCGAAATCAGCGGATCGACGACGATGACGCCGGTGTCGCCCTCCACGAACGAGATGTTCGACAGGTCGAGGCCGCGTACCTGGTAGATGCCGGGCACAACCTCGAACAGACCCTGGCGCGCGACCAGCGAGGACTGCCGCCACAGACTCCGGTGCACGGACTCCATGCTGTCGCCGGAAAGGAACGACGTATAGGAGTCGTTGTCCCACACCACCGTTCCGTGTTCGTCCTTGACCACACCGGGGTTCAACGTCGCGATCAGACCACGGCCCGCGTCAGCGAAGTCCCGTCGATCGTCGAAGGGAAAATCCGCGTCACTCATATCGCGTCTCCCAATATCGTTTCTCGACACCGGAGGGTGCACTGACTCGGCTCTCTGGAGAATCCCGGTCAAGCAGGACTTCGTGGGTTTCGGGTGGTGCGAAGACACTGGCAGAAAAATCCGAACATCTCCGACGGAAGGTGCCGGTGAAGCGTCCTGCGTGTACCAGCGTCAGCCACAACGTCGCCCTCGGCAAGTCGACCCCATGGAATGCTCGACCCGACGGTGGCGTGGAGGTCGATCCCGACCTCGGGTCGGAAACGCCGGTTGCCCACGGTCCCCGACAGCATGGGCATGATTGTCACGAGCGTGGGGATCCGGACCGGTTCCCCGTCTACTCAGCCGTCCTCCGACCGTCCGCTTCTCGAGCTGCACAACCGCTCGGTCAGTCTGTCACGGTATGCCCTTGTGGATCATAGCGGACGCGGAACTCGCGAACCCGGGAGACATATTCGAGCGTGGTAGGCGGGGGACCACCGGTGCGGACGACGGCGGTGGCGGATGTCCGGTACGCGGCGGCGAGTAGAAGGCCGGGGTCACCATGGACCCCGGCAAGCCTCGGCCCGAGAAAACACAGGAAGCACCCGACTGCCGGGATCGAGATCTCCGGAGGGAACGGCGGGCGCGGATCGGTGCCGCGATTCCCCGCGGGCAGGTAATTGCGCAGAACCGACGGTGTCCATCGGGCTATGCCGTACTCGTCGTGAGCCGGGTCCGACAGGTTCGGGTCGAAGTTGCTCTCGACCCGCAGCATCGCCGCGACCAGTGCGGGGCTCAGACCCGGTTCCCGACAGGCGCTGCCGGCATCGACGATGAGCTGCCGGTAGGCGTCGGGTATCCCGGCGTCGGTGCGCAGCAGATCACGTTGGTACGGCTGCGCCGACGACGCCGCGGCAGACGACGTGGCCGAGGGGAACGCGGCCGAGGGGAACGCGGCCGAGGATGTGGCGGCCGGGGGTGCGGCGGCCAGAGACGGTGCCCTGCCGGCCAGGCGCGCGGGCCGTGCATCGTCGGTGTCGACGGCGCACGTCACCAGCGTGGCGGTGGTGCCCGTGAGCAGCGTTGCGGCCAGGACGGCAAGGCGGCGCCGCCGGCCGAGCCGCCGCCACCACCGCGGTCGCGGCGGGGCCGGATCCCGTGGGCCCGTGCCGTTGAGGTCACGCATCCGGGCCAGCAGGGAATCGGCCGTATGCGCCCGGCGGTGGTCATGGGTGGGGGCGAGGCAGTCGCGGACGACGTCGTCCCAACCGGCGGGGAGCCGGCTGGACAGGGTCAGCGGCGTGGCGCCGGCGCAGTAGCGGGCGGCCGCGAGAGCCCGTGTGTGCCCGGTGGCGCCGTCGAACGGGTGCGCGCCGCTGAGCAGCAGATGTGCGGTGACGCCCAGAGCCCAGATGTCCGCTGTCGGACGGATGGCGAAGCCACGCTCGCCCAGGCGTTCCTCCCATCGTTCGGGTGGGGCGAAATCGGGGGACGCGACCGGCGGCGCGTAGGCGTGGGTGCCGTGCAGTTCGTCGGCCAGGCCCAGGTCGGAGAGCTTGACGGCTCCGTCCGCCATCATGAGCACGTTCGCGGGTTTGAGGTCGCCGTGCACCCAGCCGGCGCGGTGCAGGTAGGCGAGGCCCGCGCAGATCTGCTCGACGAGTCGCGGTGCGTCCGGTACGGGCCCGTCGTCCGCCCGCAGCACCAGGTCGCGCAGGGAGCCGGCGGCACGTTCCATCACGATCACGACGGCCCCGTCCAGGACCGGCCGCGCGGGATCGTCGACGATCAGCGTCTCATACGCCCTGATCAGCCTGGCGTGCGCGAGCAGCCGATGGTTGCGGGTCTCGCGGGTCGCCATGTCGGCGAGCTGGCCGACCTGGCGTGGAGTCAGCGTGCCGGTCGGGAGGAACTTCAACGCCACCTCGCGTGGTAGGTCGGCGTCACCGTCCTGGCCGCCCACCTCGCCGTGGCGGGCGGCGTACACACTGCCCCAACCGCCGGTCGCGATCGGCTCGGTCACGGTCCATCGGCCGACGCGGTACCCGCGCGGCACCTTCACCGCCCAGCCTTCCGTTGCCGGATCGGCGGCCACCGAGAAGTCGGGCCCCATATCCACCTGCTCCTGCGTCATGCGACGGTCGTGTCAGGCGACGGTCGTGGTATCTGGCCGCAGCCGGTCGCGGGCCAGGACATCAGTTGGAGGTGCGTTTCGCCGGACGGGACCGGGGTGGCAGGAGGGTGAGATGCGATTCGCGGACGAGATTGAACCGCATCGCGCGGGAAACCAGGGCCTCGCGGCGGGAACTCCCTGCCTCAGTGCTTTCTCCTGGCTCACGGAAACGTAGTTTGGTCCGCGTCAGATAATCGATGTGGAAGGCTACCGCGTCTGTGGTGATCTCCTGGCAGTTCGGTAGCGACCGGAGACGTTTCACCACGTCAGCGATGGTGGGAATGCGCACCTGGGACTCGTCGCGCAGCCGTGGCTCGCACAGCGCCAACAGCACCAGGAAATACTTCGAGGTCACGTCGAGCGGTAACGCCGAGACGGTGGGCTCGCCGTCCCCGGCCGCCGGTATCTCGAGGTAGGCGTGCGCGGGAGCGAACACCTCGAAGAAGGCGACGTCGCGCTGCCTGGGCACGAGTACCCGCGAGATCTCGAACGGCACCGGGGCGGCAACCCGACCCGGTGGGACCTTCATGTGCTCGCCGGCGCCCTCGGGATTCTCCACGACGTACGTGCTCTCGCGGCCGAGGTTACTGAGGCACCAGTGGTCGGCGGTGGCGAGGATCTCGCCGGCCAGCCGGGAGACGGCGGCGTCGGGCAGCTCCAGTTCGACCTCGGAGCCGTCGCCGCCGCGCCCGAAACGCACCCTTTCTCCGGGGCGCAGCGAGGTTACCCGCCGTCGATCGCCCGCGTGGGGTAGCGCGATCAGAACGGTTTCCACAGACGTCCTCTCTGGTCAGGAGACAGCGCTCCCGCACCTTTACAGACCCCGTATCACCCTCCCGCGGCCATGCTACGCGGGCAGACCCGGGCGGCGCTGAAAAGCGGTGTCGCGATCCCGGCCGCCATCGTTGTCCGGACAACCGGTCGAACTTCCCACCGGGGCGCACCGGCCTATGTCGCACACTCTTCCGAAGCGTGCGGGCGGCGATTCGCATACCGAATAAGCCGGCGTCGCGCAACCTGCTGGCCAGGAGGTTCCGGATCGGTCCGGACCGCGCCAATCATGGCCTCGACACGGCCGGGGAGTCCGGCGATGACCGCCCGCGCCACGTGCCGTCGATGCGGTCGGCCACCGGACCTCCGGGCACCGAGTTTTCTTTGTCCCCGCCAGAACCGAGAAGAGGAAGAACCATGGATCGGTCGACGGAGCATGTATCGACAGGCCTCGCCGAGATGGTGGAGCCACCGGAATCCACCGTCCGGCGGACGCGCGGGCCCGAGGGCGCCCGACGGTCCCGGCGCTGGCTCAGACTCGCCGTTGTGGGACTCGTCGCGTCGTTCGTCCCGGCCCTGGTCGGCGTCGGCGTCGCCCGGGCCGACCTGGGCGGTGGAGCCGCCGGGCAGGCATCGGCCCGGCCGGCGTTCCAGTTGCCGTTCGCCTGCGGCACCCAGGTCCGGATGGAGTCGTTCGGGCACGCTCCCGCCGTGGACATCTTCCGGGTGCCGACCAGCGCCACCGAGAAGACCGTCCTCGTGGCTCCGGCCGCCGGCGTGGTGAAGCAGTCCTACTCGGCCCCGCAGGGTGCCGGAAACATCATTCAGATCGACCATGGTGGTAGGTGGTTCACCACCTACATTCATCTGCAGTCCCGCGCGGTGCGGGTCGGTCAGCACGTCTCCGCCGGCACCGTGATCGGCCGGGTGGGTCACACCGGTGTCACCTCCAACGGTGTGTCCCACCTGCATTTCGAGATGGCGATCGACCGCAACGGCGACGGCCGTGCCACATGGGGCACGCCGAACCAGGAGCGCGTCACCCCGGTGTTCAACGGCGTGACCTACGCCGGGCGCAACGGCCAGACCGCCCGCGCCGTCAGCCACAACTGCCCGCGTCGGTGATCTGACCGGACCTGGACCACACCCGCCTGGCACATCGCGATCACCTGGAACAGCGGGACTGCTGGGGCGTGAGACCACGCATGCCCCAGCAGTCCCTTTCCCCGCGCCGGACGGTCTCGTCAGGTCCGGTGCGCGAACGCCGCCTGCGCGTGTTCGAACCTTCGTTCGGTCGCATGGGAGGTGTCGAGGGCGGCGGCTGCGGTGGCCACCATGAGCGCGCAGAGGATGAGGGTCAGAACGGGCTGCGGTTTCGGTGGCGGCTGCTGTAGTGCCCGGGCCCGATGGGCGAGGTCGGTATGTGCGGCGCCGAGTGCCGCGCTCGGCATGGCGACTGTGCGGGCGCGGGCGAGTCCGGCGCGGGCCAGGGCCCGGACGGCGACAGCCCGGTTGCCGCTGGCCGCGGCGGCGTCTTCGTCCGCCCACCGTTCGACGGCGAGTCGGACGGCGGCGGCGGGGGATCGCAGCAGCGGGTTGGCTGCGGCGGCGAGGTCGGCGAGGTGGGTGTAGGCGTGGTGGCGGTGGTGCAGGTGGGAGTGTTCGTGGGCGAGGAGCACGCGGCGTTCGTCGGGGGGGAGCGCGCGCAGCATCGCGGTGGACACCACGATCCGGCCGGTGAGTCCGGGCAGGGTGTAGGCGTCGGGCCGGTCGTCGTCGACGATGACCAGGCCGGTGGGGGCAGGTCCGAGCCGGCGGCAGGTGAGTTCGGCCGCGGCCAGGTCCCGGCCGACGGCGATGGTCCGGCGCAGGGCGGCGGCGAGCAGACCGGCGACGACGGCGGCTGGCAGGAACCCGGCGGTGGCGGGCAGCGGGTCGTGGCCGCGGACGACGGTGGCCGACCAGTGCCCGACCGCGGCGAGCACGGGCATCGGGGCGAGCAGGGTGAAGGCCACGACCGACAGGATGAAACCGGTGGCCAGGGCGGTCACCAGGCAGGCGGCGGTGAGCAGCCGGGTGGCGGTGGCGGGAGGTAGCCGTCGACCGAGCCAGCCGCCGCCGACGGCCAGCAGCAGACTCGCGACGAACGGGACAACCGCGACAGTCGTCATCGCTGCGGCCCGCCCTCCACGCTGCCGGTGCTGTTCTCACCATCGGCGTCGCCATTGGGGTCGGCGTCGCCATCAGGGTCGGATCGGTGCGTGGTGAGGAGGTCGGCGAGGAGCTGTTCGTCCTCCGGCCGCAGGTCCGCGACGAACCGGGCAAGGGTCTCGGCCCGGTGTGGGCCGGCGCCGAGCAGGCGGGACATCTGTCGGGCGGTGAGGGCGGCGTCCAGGGTGTCCGGGTTGGCGGCCGGGGCGTAGACGTAGGAGCGGCCCGCGGGCGCCCGGGTCAGGGCGCCCTTGTCGTGCAGGCGGGCGAGGGTCGTCATCACCGTGGTGTAGGCCAGTGGTTCGCCGAGTTCGGCGAGGGTCTCGGCCGGGGTGAGTGGCCGGCCGGCCGCGGCGATCGCGGCGAGCACCTCGCGTTCGAGCGTTCCCGGCTCACGTCTGGGTTTTCTGGCCACCGCACCTCCTCGCTACTACTGGCTTGATAGTACGAAGGGTCGGGCGAGCGGGGTAGGCCGCAACGCGCCACACCTGATGCCGCAGACAGCTGGCGGCCAGCCCGCCATGGATCTCCCCGTCCGGCCGTCTACTATTCGATGAGTAGTAGACGGCTCGGCGAGGGGATGGCGGATGGTGGATGGGGTGCCGGCGGTCGAAGCCGTCGGGCTGGTCAAGCGCTTCGGTGGGCTCACCGCCGTGGATCACGTTGATCTGCGGGTGGATGTCGGCGAGGTGTACGGCATCCTCGGCCCGAATGGCGCGGGGAAGACGACGTTTCTGCGGATGCTGTTCGGGTTGATCCGCCCGGATGCCGGGACGTTGCGGGTCTTCGGCCGGACGTGGGCCGAGGCGGGACCGACGACGCTGGACGGGGTCGCGGGGTTCATCGAGAGCCCCCGCTTCTATCCGTACCTGTCCGGCCGGCGCAACCTGATGCTGCTCGCCGGCCTCGACGGCGGTGACGCGGACAGCCACATCGACCAGGTGCTCGACGTGGTCGACCTCGCCGATCGGGCGGGCGACAAGGTCGGGGGCTACTCGTTCGGGATGCGCCAGCGGCTGGGTGTCGCCGCGTCCCTGCTGCGTGACCCACAGCTGCTCGTGCTCGACGAGCCGGCCAACGGGCTGGACCCCGCCGGCATCCGGGACATGCGCGCGCTGGTCACCCGGCTCGCCGGCAGCGGGCTGACCGTGCTGCTGAGCAGCCACAACATGGACGAGGTCGAGGAGATCTGCGACAACGTCACCATCATGCGCACCGGCCGGGTGGCATACCACGGCTCGATCGACGAGCTGCGCGCCCAGGCCCCGGACCCGTCCCACCGGCTGGCGACCAGCGATGACGACCACGCGCTGCGCCTGTCCGCCGAACATCACGGCGTGTCCGTCACCGCCCATCACGCCGGTGGTCTCGCACTGCGGGCCCAGACCGCCGACGCGGACGGCTACCTCATCGCCCTCGGCCGCGCCGGCATCGCGGTACGCGCCCTGCACCTGGAGATCGCACCGCTGGAATCGCTGTTCTTCATGCTCACCGAGACCGGCTCGGCAGCCGGCTCGGCGAGCGGCTCGGCAACCGGCTCCACCTCGGCCGGCCTGCGACCCCGGTCCCACAACGTCACCGGAGCGACTCCATGACCGCGCCCGTCACCACCACGTCCACCGACGGTCCGGCGATGGTCCGGCCTCGTCCGGTCGGCCGCGGCCGGGTGATCACCGCCTACCGGTGGGAGATCGCCAAACTCGCCGCCCAGGCCCGCACCCGGGCCACCCTCGCCGTCTGCCTGGTCGCCCCGTTCGTGTTCGTGGTGCTCCTCGACCGCCAGGACCGCCTGCCGAAGGACACCCTTTACGGCCGATGGGTCCATGCGAGCGGCTTCGCCACGCCGCTGCTCATCCTCGGCTTCGCCGCCCAATGGGTGTTCCCGCTGCTCACCTGCCTCGTCGCCGGCGACATCTTCGCCAGCGAGGACCAGCACGGTACCTGGAAGACGATCCTGACCCGCTCCCACAGCCGCAGCCAGATCTTCTGGGCCAAGACTCTGGCCGCGACCACCTTCGCGACCGCCGTCCTCACCGTCCTCGCGCTGAGCTGCCTGACCGCCGGCGTCCTGCTCGTCGGCCACCAGCCGCTGGAGAGCCTGTCCGGCACCCTGCTGCCCGCGGGGCGCGCCGCCGGGCTGGTCCTCGCCGCCTGGGCCACCGCCCTGCCACCGCTGCTCGGCTTCACCGCCCTGGGGATCATGATCTCGGTGCTTACCCGCAGCAGCCCCGCGGGCATCGTCGGACCGATCATCCTCGGCCTGCTCATGCAGCTCTACGCCTTCCTCAACGGCGCCGATGCCATCCGCCACCTGCTGCTCGTCACCCCTTTCGACGCCTGGCACGGCCTGCTCGCGGCGCACCCGTACTACGGACCGCTGCGCGACGGCACGCTCGTCAGCGCCGGCTACCTCGTCCTCTGCCTGGCCGTCGCCTTCACGGCGCTGCGTCGGCGCGACATCACCGGAGGCTGACCCACATGCCCCGTCCCACCCCCGACCGGTCGTGCGGTGTCCGGGCACCCCGCGGTCGGCTGGTCCGCCGGGCTCGGCTGGCCGGCCGGGCTCGTCTGGCCGGCACGGTGGTCATCGCCGCCGCCCTGACCGCCATGCTGGTCGGCTGCTCCGCCGATGTCACCCGACCCCGAGTCGAAGGCTCGCTCGGCCCCGTGTTCGCCAACCTCTACGTCCAGCAGCAGACCCTGCTCGGTCATCCCGGACTCACCCCGACCTCCGTGGCCGCCAGACCCACCTGTCACCGCAGCACCCCCGGATCCCATGACAAGGGCGCTGGCAGCGACTGGATCTGCCAGGTCGGTTGGACCGACGGCACCGGCAGACCCCAGAGCGGCAAGTTCGAACTCCAGGTCCGCTCCAACGGCTGCTACCAGGCCGGCGGTCCCACGAAAATCATCGGACCCATCATGATCAGAAACGCTGCCGGCAAGAACGTGATAAATCCGGTGTTCGAGTTCGACGGCTGTTTCGACACCACCTGAACCCCACGTCCGGGGCGCCGCGGGACCCCGTGCCTTCGACTGTTCCGGCTGTGCCCAGGAATGGCTGTGCCCAGGGACCGCTGTGCCCAGGGACGTTGACAAACAGTTCGGGTGGTACTGCCCCGCACCGCCCACCAGCAGTTCAACGCGATGACCCGTGTTCCCGGATCCGGTATGCCGCCCCGGCGGGGTCGGCCGGGTCCGGTGCTCGTGTCCCGGCGCAGAAGGATCGGACCCATGGTCGACCAGCCGACCAGCCCCCGGCCGGGCAGACTGGATCCATGAGCGCCCGGCCCCACGGAAAGAGCACCCCTGCCGGGCTGCCGCTGTTCCTGCTTGCTGTACCTGTCCTGCTGGGCATTCTGCTCATGCACGGCGGCCTGTCCACCCACCTGGCACCCGGCCGGCACGCCGACACCACCGGCCAGATCGGGTCGTCGGCGATGCACGGGGCGGACATGTACCCCCCACCATCGGCCCTGCCGGTGCGCCACCCCGCTCCACAGCCCGTCATGACCTCGTCCGCAACGGAGATGGATCATGACGGGCACGGTGGCGCGATGTGCCTGGCGTTTCTCCGTCTGACGATCCTGCTGGTCATCGTCCTGCTGCTTACCCGGCTGTTCTCCTCGACGTCGGTGCGACGGGCAGCCCTGCGCGCGGCGTCCCCCCACCGCGGGCGGGCGCCCCCCGGTCGATCATTACTTCAGCCACCCTCACTCGCCTCGCTCTGCGTGCTCCGCCTGTAGACCGACACGTCCGGCCCGGACCTTCCGGGCTCCTGTGACGTGCGCCGAACTCCTTCGGACTACACACCTCCGGCAGACGAGGTACCAACATGAGACGACTGGCACTGCTCATCGCGGCGGCCCTGGCCGCGATCGTTCTCACCGCCTGCGGCAGCAACGGCAGCAACGGCAGCACGAACACCGGTGCCGCCGATCACAACGCCGCCGACGTCGCCTTCGCCCAGAACATGATCCCCCACCACCGGCAGGCCGTCGCCATGGCCGATCTGGCCGAAACCCGCGCCGGTCATCCGCAGGTGAAGACCCTAGCCCGTCAGATCCGCGCGGCACAGGCCCCGGAGATCGCCACCATGGTCGGGTGGCTCAACGCCTGGAAGCAGCCCACGGTGCCCCCCGTCGGGGGCAGCGGTTCCGGGCACGGTATGGGTGACCACGGCTCGACCATGATGTCGGGCGGGACCATGATGTCGGGCGGGACCATGGCCGGCATGATGAGCGACGACGACATGGCGACATTGAAGATGGCGACCGGATCCGCCTTCGACACAATGTTTCTCACCATGATGATCGTGCATCATCGAGGTGCCATCGCCATGGCGAAGACGGAAATCCGCGACGGGGTCAACACGTCGGCGACACGCCTCGCCGAGAATATTCAGAACACCCAGAACACCCAGATCGCCACCATGCAGACCCTGCTCACCAAGGTCTGACGCCCATGGAGGTGGTGGCGCGGACCATGAATCCGCGCCACCACCTCGTTTCCGTGACCACCTCGTTTCCGTGACCGCCGCGCACCCGGATTCCGATATCGCGGTCTCGTCGTTACCGGGCAGGCGGCGTGGGGGTGGGCGGGGCTATGCCCGCGGCTGGGCGGTGGTGATTCGGCGAATGCCGTGGGTGGCGGCGCCGACGGCGAGCACCGTGGCTCCAGCGACCACCGAGGACAGCGGCAGGGCGAAGGCCAGGGCCAGGCAGCCGGCGAGCCCGACCGCCGGTACGACGCGCGGTGGACGGCCTTCGTCCGGGGCGAGGGTCCAGGCACTCGCGTTCGCGATGGCGTAGTAGCCCAGCACGCCGAAGGAGGAGAAACCGATCGCCCCGCGCACGTCCGTGACCGCGGTCAGGATCGCCACCACCGCGCCGACCAGAAGCTCGGCCCGGTGCGGCACCGCGAACCGGGGATGGACCGCGGCCAGGGCATGCGGCAGGTGCCGGTCGCGGGCCATCGCCAGGGTGGTGCGCGAAACCCCGAGAATCAGCGCGAGCAGGGAACCCAGCGCGGCGACCGCCGCCCCGACCCGGACGACCGGCGTCAGCCAACCGACCCCGGCGGCACGCACGGTGTCCGACAGCGGCGCGGTGGCGTCCGCCAGCCGCTGGGGACCCAGCACCAGCAGGGCCCCGATCGCCACCGCGGCATAGACGACCAGGGTGATACCGAGGGCGGTCGGGATGGCGCGGGGGATGACGCGGGCCGGGTCACGGACCTCCTCGCCGAGGGTGGCGATGCGCGCGTATCCCGCGAACGCGAAGAACAGCAGGCCAGCCGCCTGGAGTATCCCGCCGAACGTGGCGTCCGCACCGATGTCCAACCGGGCCACGTTCGACGTGGCCGAGGTGAGGGCGGCGACCACCACCGCGGCGAGCACGGTCAGGACGACCGCGACGATCACCCGGGTGAGCCAGGCGGACTTCCGCACGCCGACGTAGTTCACCGCGGTCAACGCCATCACCGCCACCACCGCCACCGCATGGGCCTGGCCGGGCCAGACGTAGTAGCCGACGGTGAGGGCCATCGCCGCGCAGGACGCGGTCTTGCCGACGACGAAGGCCCATCCGGCCAGATAGCCCCAGAAGACACCGAGCCGCTCACGACCGTAGACGTAGGTGCCGCCCGACGCCGGATAGCGGGCCGCCAGCCGCGCGGACGACGTCGCGTTGCAGTAGGCGACCACGGCGGCGAAGGCCAGCCCGAGCAGCAACCCGGATCCGGCCGCCTGCGCCGCCGGTCCCAGTGCGGCGAAGACCCCCGCCCCGATCATCGACCCCAGGCCGATCATCACCGCGTCGAACATCCCCAACCGCCGAGGCAGCTCCCGCGATACAGCCGTCGACGGCGTACTCATGGCCACTCCTGTCAGTCGTCGCCCAGTCCGATGTCTTCCAGGTCGAGTGCGCGCTGGATGCTTCGACGCGTGGTGTCACTGATGTGTCCGGTTTCGTAGAGCCGGTTCAGCTCGGCGTTCTCCAGGGCGATGAGGTCGCGACGCAACCCCCGGTAGGAGGCCGCGGTCGGATCGGGACGCCCGTCGTCCTTGCCGGCGTCCAGCTGGTCGATTCGGTTGGTCAGCTCCCGACGGAGCCGGTCGATCACGACCTCCGGAGCCACCTCCAGACCAGTCATCTCATTCAGGCGTTCCAGGGCGACGTGGGTGATCCGCAGCCTGGTCCGGAGGCCCTCCAGGACGATGTCCTGGGGCGTGCGGGCGATGCCGGTCCGGCGCACCAGCGGGGCGAGGGTGAAGCCCTGGACGGTGAGGGTCACGACGATGACGCTGGCGGTCAGCAGGAGAACGAGCTCACGGTCCGGCAACGGGTGGCCGGCATGGTCGGTCAGCGGGATCGACAGGGCGGCGGCCAGCGGGAGGACGCCGCGCGCCCCGGCCCAGGACACGACGAGCGGTATCCGCCACGACGGGCGGGCTCCCCGGCGCCGCTGCATGGCCGCGGACAGCGGGAACACCCAGACCGCGCGGATGGCCAGGAGCATGCCGCTGATGGCCAGTGCTGCCAGCGGCCACCACGCTCCGGGCCCGGAGAGATCCCGGACCAGGGTGGGTAGCTGGAGCCCGATCAGCGCGAACACGACGCTTTCCAGCAGGAAGACGACGGTGCCGTACACGGCGTGCAGCTGTAGCCGGATGCGACTGGTGGTGATGTCAGCGGTCTGCGTGCCGAGGACGACACCGGCGACCACGACGGCGCTGATCCCGGAGGCACCCAGCCGTTCCGCCAGCAGGTAGCCGGCGTAGGGCGTCACGAGGGCGATCACGGTCTCGAGCACCGGGTCCTCGGTCCGGCGGCGGATCAGGGTGACGCCCGCGGCGACCAGTGCGCCGACCACCGCTCCGCCGCCCGCGAGCCAGCCGAACTCCCCGGCCACGTGCACCCAGGAGATCGCCCCCGAGGCGACCGCGATACCGACCGCGACGCGAAAGAGCACCAGGCTGGTGGCGTCGTTGAAGAGGCTCTCGGCCTGGACCAGTGCCTGCACCCGGGGCGGCAATGCCAGCCGACGACCCAGCGCGGAGACCGCGACGGGATCCGTGCTGGCGAGCACCGCGCCGAGAACGAAGGCCATGTCCGCCGACAACGGGGTGACCGCCAGCGCGAGCAGCCCGACGGCCGCGGCCGAGGCGAGGACGAGCCCGAGCGCGAGGACGGCCACCGGCCGCCGCACCGCATGCAGGTCGCGCCAGGACAGTTCCTCGGCCGCGGCGTACAGCAGCGGCGGGAGCACGACGGTGCTCACCACGTCCGGCTCGACCCGTACCTGTGGCACGCCGGGCAGCAGGCCCACCAGCACGCCGGCGACGACGAGCAGGGACGGTGCCGGTACCGACAGCCGGTGGGCGAACGTCGCGACGACGGTGGCGAGGATGACCAGGATGAGCACGATCCCCACGCCGGTTTCCTCCACTCCGCCCGGTTCGCACGCTGCCTGAAGCCCTGGTCCGACGAGACTCCAACAGACGGCTCTCATCAGCCAGGCTTGCGTGCCGACCAGACTTCCCGGCGCTCCGAGGACAGCCTACGCACGACGCCCGCCGCGGGTGCCTGGTCAACCGAAGACAGCCTGGGCGGTTCGGCCGGGACTCAGCGCGGCCCGGTGGGCAGTTCCGGCTGCTGTGCTGTCGGGTCGGTGAGCGCGTCCGGCGGGGTCGTGGTCGTCGGGCTGGGGGCGGCGGGCAGGGAAAGGACCATGGTGAGGCCGCCGCCGGGGGTCTCCTCGGGGGTGAGGGTGCCGTTCATGGCTTCGGTGAGGCCGCGGGAGAGCGCGAGGCCGAGGCCGACCCCGGTGGTGTTGTCGTGGTCGCCGAGGCGTTGGAACGGCTGGAAGACGGTGCCGTGCTGCGCGGTGGGGATGCCGGGGCCGCGGTCGATGACCCGCAGCTCGACGCGGTCCGCGAGGGCGCTGGCGGTGATGATCGGCGGGGTGGCGGCGGGGGCGTGGTGCAGCGCGTTGGCGACGAGGTTGACGATCACCCGTTCCAGCAGGGCCGGGTCGGCCAGGACGGCGGGCAGGTCGTCGGGGACCTGGACCCCGATCCGGCCCGCGGAGGGGCCGATCTCGTCGAGGGCGGGGGCGACGATGTCGTCGAGGCCGATGGGGCGGGAGAAAATACTGAGGGCGCCGGCCTGCAGGCGGGACATGTCGAGCAGGTTCTCGACGAGTCGGGTCAGCTTGTCGAGGGATTCGTCGGCGGTGGCGAGGAGTTCGGCCTGTTCGTCGTCGGTGAGGGTGATGTCGTGGCCGCGCAGCCCGCTGATGGCGGCCTTGGCCGCCGCGAGCGGGGTGCGCAGGTCGTGGCTGACGGCGGTGAGCAGGGCGGTGCGGACCCGGTCGGCCGCGGCGATCGGCGCGGCTTCGGCTGCGGCTTCGCGCAGGCGGTGCTGGTCGAGGGCGACGGCGGCCTGGGCGGCGAAGGCGGTGAGAATCCGCCGGTCGGCGGCGGGGAGTGATCGTCCGGTCAGGGAAAGGCACAGGTTGTCGCGGACGGGAATGTCGACCCGGTCGTCGTGGCCGCCGCGGTCGGGCGACGCACCGCTCTGTGCGACACCGCTCTGTGTGGCACCGCTCTGGGTGGCACTGTTCTGCCCGGTACCGTCCTGTACGGCGGACGGATCGGTGCCGACGGTCATGACCGGGTGCCACCTGGCCGCGGCCTGCCCGTCCCCGGTGCGTTCGAGCAGCGTCACCGAGGTCATCCCGAAGGTCTCCTGGGCGCGGGCGAGGAGGGCGGGCAGCGCGTCCTCGCCGCGCAGGACGCTGCCGGCGAGCACGGAGAGGGTGGCGGCTTCGGCAGAGGCGCGCACGGCCTGCCCGTAGCGCCGGGCGGAGGTGGAAACGACCCGGCTGACCAGGCCGGCGACGAGGACGAAGCCCAGCAGCGCCAGGGCGTTGTCGCCGTCCGCGATGGTCCACTCGTTGACCGGGGCGGTGAAGTAGTAGTTGAGCAACAGCGAGCTGGCCACGGCGCAGAGCAGCGCGGGGCCGAACCCGCCGACCAGGGCCACGGTGACCACGACGAGCAGGTAGGCGAGCATCTCCGTGGTCAGGTTGAACGTGCCGCGGCTGGCGGTGAGCCCGGCGGTGAGCGCCGGGACGAGGGCGAGCGTGAGCGCCGTGGCGATGATCCGTCGACGGGGCTCCAGGGCGGTCCGAGTGCGGGGCAACCGCCATTCGGACCTGCCGATCCGGCGTGTGTGCCCGTCCTCGACGCTCGCTGGGGCCGGTCGGTGTCCCCAGGCCTCGGCGTGGGTGACCATGTGGACGTCGATGGAGCCGGATCTGCTCGTCGTGGTCGTGCCGATGCCGGGGCTGAGGATGCGGGCGAGGCGACCGCGGCGGCTGGCACCGAGGACGAGCTGGGTGGCGTTCTCGGCGCGGGCGAAGTCGAGCAGGGCGGTGGGGACGTCGTCGCCGATGACCTGGTGGTAGCTGCCGCCGAGACTCTCGACGAGGGCTCGTTGGCGGGCGAGGGCGGAGGGGTCGGCGCCGGTGAGCCCGTCGGAGCGGGCGATGTGGACGGCGAGCAGATCGGCTCCCTTGCTGCGGGCGGCGATGCGACTGGCCCGACGGATCAGCGTGTCGCCCTCCGGGCCGCCGGTGAGCGCGACGACGACGCGTTCGCGGGTCTCCCAGGTGCCGCCGATGCCGTGGTCGGCACGGTAGCGGTCAAGCTGGTCGTCGACCTTGCCGGCCAGCCAGAGCAGGGCGAGCTCGCGCAGGGCGGTGAGGTTGCCGACGCGGAAGTAGTTCGACAGCGCGGCGTCCACCTTCTCCGGGGCGTAGATGTTGCCGTGGGCCATCCGGCGGCGCAGTGCCTCGGGGGCCATGTCGACGAGCTCGACCTGGTCGGCCCGGCGGACGATGTCGTCGGGCACGGTCTCGCGCTGCGGGACGCCGGTGATGGTCTCCACGACGTCGTTGAGTGACTCCAGATGCTGGACGTTGACGGTGGTGATGACGTCGATGCCGGCGGCGAGCAGCTCCTGGACGTCCTGCCACCGCTTGGTGTGCCGACTGCCGGGGATGTTGGTGTGCGCCAGCTCGTCGACGAACGCGACCTCGGGGTGGCGGGCGAGGACGGCGTCGAGGTCCATCTCGGTGAACGATCCGCCCCGGTACTCCAGGATCCGCCGGGGAACGATCTCCAGGTCGTCGAGCATCGCGGCGGTACGCGGCCGGCCGTGGGTCTCGAGGAAGCCGACGACGACGTCGGTGCCCCGTTCGGCCCGCCGGTGGGCTTCGTCCAGCGCGGCGTAGGTCTTGCCCACGCCGGGGGCCGCGCCCAGATAGATCCGCAGAGTTCCTCGTGTCACCTGCCCATGGTGCGGGCGACGACGCCCCGCCGGAAGGCCCGCGGCCGCTTCATCCGGCGATTTTCATGATCGGCGTTAGTGTCCTGTGAGAAAGGGTCCCGCCGCCGTTAGAAACCCGTGAGAGATCACCAAAACCGGGAGCGATCGCGCTTTACTGGCGACGCTGCCCGCTCGACCGTCCGTTCTCGGTGGTCCAGCGGGACCGGCTTTCGCCGCTGGAGAGGGAGGACTCGTGCTCGACGTGGTGTACGTGGCGCTGACACTGGCGTGTTTCGCGCTGTTGGCGCTTGTTCTGCGGGGGGTCGAGCGGCTGTGACCGCGGAGAACATCGCCGGCCTCGTCCTGGCGATCGGGCTGGGTATCCTCATGATCGCGGCCCTGCTTTTTCCGGAGCGTTTCTAGTGTCGACCTCGACTGCCGGTATTCTGGTCGTCCTGCTGCTGGTCGCCGCTTTGGTGGTGACGTATCGGCCGTTCGGCGACTACATGTACCGGGTGTACACGAGCGAGAAGCACCTGCCGGCGGAGCGGGCGATCTACCGGCTGACCGGCGTGAATCCGAACGTGGGTCAGCGGTGGACGGTGTACGCCCGCAGCGTGCTGGCGTTCTCGCTGGTGTCCGTGCTGTTCCTGTACCTGATGCAGCGGGTGCAGGAGCATCTGCCGTGGAATCTGGGTTTCTCCGGGGTGTCGCCCGCACTGGCCTGGAACACGGCCGTGAGCTTCACGACCAACACCAACTGGCAGGCGTACTCGGGTGAGTCGACGATGTCGCACGTCACCCAGATGACGGGTCTCGCCGTGCAGAACTTCGCCTCGGCCGCGGTCGGGATCGCGGTGGCGATCGCCGTCGTTCGGGGCTTCGCGCGCCGTCGGGCGCCGGTCGCGACCGGGCCAGGCAGCATGGACGGTGTCGTGGGCACCGGCGACGAGATCGGCAACTTCTGGGTCGATCTGACCCGGACGATCGTGCGGATCCTGCTGCCGATCTGCGTCCTCGGGGCGATTGTGCTGATCGCCGGCGGGGCGATCCAGAATCTGCACGGCAACCATGTGGTGTCGACCGTGGCCGGCGGCAAGCAGGCGATCACCGGGGGGCCGGTGGCCAGCCAGGAGATCATCAAGGAGCTCGGCACCAACGGCGGCGGCTTCTACAACGTCAACTCCGCGCATCCGTTCGAGAACCCGGCGGCGTGGACGAACCTGTTCGAGATCTACCTGCTGCTCATGATCGGTTTCTCACTGCCGCGGACGTTCGGCCGTCTGGTCGGGGACAAGCGGCAGGGCCTGGCGATCGTCGCCGCGATGGCACTGATCGCGCTGGGCAGCCTCGCGGTGAACATGGCCTTCCAGGCCGCCCACCACGGGACTGTTCCCGAGGCCGTCGGTGCCGCCACCGAGGGCACGGACGCCCGGTTCGGCGTCGCGAACTCGGCGGTTTTCGCCACCGCCACGACGCTGACGTCGACCGGTGCGGTGAACTCCTTCCACGACTCCTACACCAGTCTCGGCGGTGCCTCGCTGCTGTTCAACATGATGCTGGGTGAGGTGGCACCAGGCGGTACCGGGTCGGGTCTCTACGGAATGCTGGTGCTCGCCGTGGTGACGGTCTTCGTCGCCGGGCTGATGATTGGGCGCACGCCGGAGTACATCGGAAAGAAGATCGGTGCGCGAGAGATGAAGTTCGCGTCGCTGTACTTCCTGACCACACCGATCATCGTGCTGCTGGGAACCGGGGTCGCGATGGCGATGCCGGGTCAGCGGGCCGGGATGCTGAACGGTGGCGCGCACGGGCTGTCCGAGGTTCTCTACGCATTCACCTCCGCCGGGAACAACAACGGTTCGGCCTTCGCCGGAATCACGGTGAACACCACCTGGTACAACACCGCGCTCGGCCTGGCGATGATGTTCGGCCGGTTCCTGCCGCTGATTTTCGTGCTGGGGCTTTCGGGGTCGCTCGCCCGGCAGGCTCCGGTTCCCGTCACCGCCGGAACGTTGCCGACGCACCGGCCCCAGTTCGTCGGCATGCTCGCCGGCGTCACCCTGATCATCGTGGCGCTCACCTTCTTTCCCGCGCTGGCTCTCGGGCCCTTCGCGGAAGGGATTCACTAACGATGAGTACCACCACTCTCGCCGCGCACCAGGACAACGCCGACGGGCACCGGGAAGCCTCGCCCGCCCAGCCGCGGCGGGTCGGCGGCGGCCTGCTCGACCCGAAACAGCTCTGGACGTCGCTGCCCAGCGCGGTACGCAAGCTCGACCCGCGCACCCTGTGGCACAACCCGGTCATGTTGATCGTCGAGATCGGCGCCGCGTTCACCACCGTCCTCGCGATCACCGATCCGTCGACGTTCGGCTGGCTGATCACCGTGTGGCTGTGGCTCACCGTGATCTTCGCCAACCTCGCCGAGGCCGTCGCGGAGGGGCGGGGCAAGGCGCAGGCGGCCGCTCTGCGCCGCGCGAAGACCGAGACCGTCGCCCGCCGGCTGGTCGGCTGGCAGGCGGGACAGCCCGTCGAGACCGCGACGGTGGAGACCATCCCCGCACCAAGGCTCGCCCAGCACGACCTCGTCGTCGTGGACGCGGGGGAGTTCGTCCCCGGGGACGGTGACATCGTCGAGGGCATCGCCAGCGTCGACGAGTCGGCGATCACCGGCGAGTCGGCCCCGGTCATCCGCGAGTCCGGCGGGGACCGGTCCTCGGTCACCGGGGGGACGAAGGTCCTCTCCGACCGGATCGTCGTCCGAATCACCCAGAAACCGGGCGAGAGCTTCATCGACCGCATGATCGCCCTGGTCGAGGGTGCGAACCGGCGCAAGACGCCGAACGAGATCGCGCTCAACATCCTGCTGGCCGCGCTGACGGTCATTTTCCTGCTGGCCGTCGCCACGTTGCAGCCGCTGGCGATCTACTCGAAGGCGCAGCAGCCGGCGCTGCCGGACAGCTCCACCCTGACCGGCGACGGGATCACCGGGATGGTGCTGGCGTCCCTGCTGGTCTGCCTGATCCCGACCACGATCGGCGCGCTGCTGTCCGCGATCGGTATCGCCGGCATGGACCGGCTCGTCCAGCGCAACGTGCTCGCGATGAGCGGCCGGGCCGTCGAGGCCGCCGGTGACGTCAACACCCTGCTGCTCGACAAGACCGGAACCATCACCCTGGGGAACCGGCAGGCCAGCGCGTTCCTCGCCGTCGACGGTGTGAGCGGGGCGGAGCTGGCGGACGCCGCCCAGCTGTCCTCCCTCGCGGACGAGACCCCCGAGGGACGTTCGGTCGTCGTGTTCGCCAAGGAGCACCACGGCCTGCGTGAACGCACCCCCGGCGAGCTGCGGCACGCGACGTTCGTGCACTTCACCGCCCAGACCCGGATGTCCGGTGTCGACCTCGCGGCAGAGCCGGGTACCACCGGTGCCCGGCAGGTGCGCAAGGGCGCGGCCAGCGCGGTCACCCGCTGGGTGCGGGAACAGGGCGGTCAGGTCCCGGCCCAGCTCGGGGAGATCGTCGACGGCATCTCCGCCTCGGGCGGCACTCCCCTGGTCGTCGGCGACGTCATCGAGGGCCCGGCCGGCTCGGTCGCGCGGGTGCTCGGCGTCATCCAGCTCAAGGATGTCGTGAAGTCCGGGATGCGGGAGCGTTTCGACGCCATGCGCCGGATGGGTATCCGCACCGTGATGATCACCGGGGACAACCCGCTGACCGCGAAGGCGATCGCCGACGAGGCGGGTGTCGACGACTTCCTCGCCGAGGCCACCCCGGAGGACAAGCTCGCCCTGATCCGCAAGGAGCAGGCCGGCGGGAACCTCGTCGCGATGACCGGCGACGGCACCAACGACGCGCCCGCGCTCGCGCAGGCCGACGTCGGGGTGGCGATGAACACCGGCACGTCGGCCGCGAAAGAGGCCGGCAACATGGTCGACCTCGACAGCAACCCGACGAAGCTCATCGAGATCGTCGAGATCGGCAAGCAGCTGCTCATCACCCGCGGGGCGCTGACAACCTTCTCCATCGCCAACGACGTCGCCAAGTACTTCGCGATCATTCCGGCGATGTTCGCCGGCGTCTACACCGGCCTGGACCGGCTCAACATCATGCGGCTGGCCAGCCCCGAGTCGGCGATTCTCTCCGCGGTCATCTTCAACGCCCTCGTCATCGTCGCGCTGATCCCGCTCGCGCTGCGCGGTGTGCGCTACACGCCGGCCAGTGCGTCGAAGCTGCTCAGCCGCAACCTCTACATCTATGGCCTGGGCGGGATCGTCGTTCCGTTCATCGGCATCAAGATCATCGATCTTCTCGTCCAGTTCATCCCGGGAGTGGGCTGAACCATGTCAACTCGGCTTCCGTCCTGGCTGCGCCAGCACCTCGCGGCCCTGCGCGCCCTGCTCGTGCTCACCGTCCTGCTCGGGCTGGCCTATCCGTTCGCGATCCTGGGGATCGCCCAGATCCCCGGCCTGAAAGACCACGCGGACGGGTCCTTCGTCACCAACTCCGCCGGCCAGCGCGTCGGTTCGGCCCTGATCGGTCAGTCGTTCACCGATGCCGACGGCAACGCACTGCCCCGCTATTTCCAGAGTCGTCCATCCGCCGCCGGCGACGGCTATGACCCCACCGCCACCTCGGCGTCCAACCTGGGCCCGGAGGACGTCGTCGACAGCTTCGACGACCCGGCCACCCACGGCGAGGACGAGGGCAAACAGAGCCTGCTCACCCAGGTCTGTGCACGCAGCCTGGCGATCGGCAGGCTGGAAGGAGTCGACGGCGCCCGTAAGTACTGCACCCGGTCAGGAGTCGGCGCCGTACTCGCGGTCTACCACGCCGGGCCCGGGTTCAACGGCCCGATCACCCGGGTGGTAAGCGTCAACGAGGCCTGCCCCGCCACCCCGTTCCTTGCCGCCTACCAGGGCATCACGGTCGCCTGCCGCGCCCCGGGCGACGACGTCGCCGCGGGTGAGCGGGTCCTCGTCCGCGGCGATGCCCCGAACACCCCGGCCGTGCCCGCCGACGCGGTGACCGCCAGCGGCAGCGGCCTCGACCCTGGCATCAGCCCGGCCTACGCCAGGCTGCAGATCCCGCGGATCGCCCGTGAACGCGGCCTGCCCGTCGGCGAGGTCCGTCACCTCGTCGAGGAGAACACCACCGGGCGGGCCCTGGGCTTCATCGGTGAGCCGAGCGTCAACGTCCTCGAACTGAACCTCGACCTCGACCGCGCCACAGCGGCGCCCCGGGCCGGCTGAGACCCGGGCCGGCTGAGACCCGGGCCGAGAGGACGCGCCGGCAGGAACGGGCCGGTACTGACAGGAGTGGCTGATGGGCAACGGACCCGATCCACATCACGGCGGCCGGGTGCTGTTCGTCGAGGACGAACCGCAGCTGCTGCGGGCGATGCGGATCACCCTGCAGGCCAGGGGATACGAGGTCCGGACGGCGGTCGACGGCGGGCACGCCCTGACCGAGGCCGCCGCCCATCCGCCCGACATCGTCGTCCTCGACCTGGGCCTGCCCGACATGGACGGCATCGACGTCATCCGCGGTCTGCGCGACTGGACCAGCGTCCCGATCATCGTCCTGTCCGGGCGCACCTCCGGACACGACAAGATCGCTTCTCTGGACGCCGGCGCCGACGACTACATCACCAAGCCCTTCTCCATCGAGGAGCTCCTCGCCCGGCTGCGCGCCGTCACCCGGCGCGGCGGCGCCGTCCGCGCGGGACCGATCGCCGAGGTGGGCGACTACCGGGTCGACTTCACGGCCAAGTCCGTCACCTGCCGGGACGGCAGTCGCGACCCCGTTCATCTGACCCCGACGGAGTGGCGGCTGCTCGAAGCCCTCCTGCGCAACCCGGGCAAGCTCGTCAGCAGCCGGGCCCTGGTCACCCAGGTCTGGGGCAAGGCCTATGCGGACGACACATCCTCCCTGCGCCTGTACATCAACCGGCTGCGCCGCAAGCTCGAACCGGACCCCACCCGCCCGCGCCACCTCACCACCGAACCCGGGATGGGCTACCGCTACCAGCCGTAGGGCCCGACGGGCAGCCGTAGGAGCCGCTGGTGGGGGCTGCTCGCCAGGCCACGGACCCGGCCGGCCCATGTCCTCGACGACCAGGAGAAATGATCACTATGGGATGGGGGAGGTCCGATACCGCATGGCTGCCCTACCCCGGCGACCAGCCGGCCTCCGCCGGGGCACCCACGACGCACCACGGTTCCGGGGATCCACGCTGCCCGGCCGATCTGGCCGCCCCACTCGCCTTCCTGATCCCACTGGTCATCTGTGGAGCTCTGGTTCCCCTGGGGCGGCTGGTTCCCCTGGGGCTGGAGATCGCACTCCTCGCGGTGGCCGTCGCGGTCCTCGCGTGGACAGCCCGGCCTGCCGCCGGTGCACTCACCGTCGTCTCGTCCTGCCTGTGCCTCAACGGCATCAGGCTCAACGGCCGCGGCGTCCTGCTGCCACACCCGGAGATCGACATCCCGGTCCTGGTCGCGATGACCGCGGTCTGGCTGACCGTCTGGGCGGTCCGGGAAACCTCTCTGCGAACGGGCTGGCCGGGTTCGTCAGGGCTGTCGGGTCTCTGGTGCGGGTGCGGGTGCGGGTGCTGGCGTCTGCGGTGGCGCGGTCTGGCGCCGTCGCCCCTGCTCGATCGCGCTGAAGACCGTGCGGATGAGCAGGCCCAGCACGAGCAGATCTGCCAGCATCTGCACCATCGTGATGATCCGGACGGACTGCGAATGCGGCGCTATGTCGCCGAATCCGACCGTGGCGAACACGGTGACGGTGAAGTACAGCGCGTCGGTCCGGTTCATCGGCTCGGTGAAAACCCCCGTTCCCGTCCGGCTCAGCAGGAAATACGTGCTCGCGAAAAGGATCAGGAACAGGGGGATCGACAGTGCGAGCGCCTCGATGGCCCGGACGGCGGGGTACCGCGACCGCAGGATCGAGCGCAGCTGCCAGCCGGCGAGCACCGCGAACGCCAGCAGTCCCACGACGAGTAGCAGGATCGCCGCCAGGTCCCATGCCCCCCGCAGCGGCAGCACGTAGTAAAGCGTCACCAGCACCGTGATGTTCAGTGCGGCCCGCCGCACCGCGTGTCGCGCCAGACGCCGCCGGGTGGCCGGATCCGGTGGCGCGGGTGGTTCCCCGCCCACCTCGGGTGTGGTCATGGAGTGGACTGCGCCCTGCGGTGGACGGCGCTACCGCGACAAGAATGATCAGTGTGGGGAGGAAGAGGTCGCCGGTATTGGCGAAACGACAGGACACAACACATGACGGTTCATTCACCCCGATGTATGACGGTTCATTCACCCCGATGCTGGATCCAGCCCGGTTAGCGCGTTCCGCTGCGGGGCACGGTGGCGGTAAGGCTGACAGGAGATACCCGTTCCCGATTCTCGTGGAACGTGAACGGGCCCTCTCGCAGGCCCATGAGAGGTCGGTTATGACCATTGTTGGCACGCCTTCCGTCGCGCGCGCTTCCCAGTCGCGACGGCCCGTCAGGACAGCGCCGGACCGGACCCTGCCGACACCGGCCGAGCGCGCGGCCCGGGGAAAGGAAGCGCGGGCCCGGGCCCCACGGCGGGCCCATGCGGAGTACGAGCCGGCACCGGACCGGGCCGACCCGATCGATGTGATCGACCGGCAGTCGAGGACCCGTGTGCCCGAGCTTGTCCCCCTGCGCTACCAGCGCATGCTCGAGTCGCCGTTCCGGTTCTACCGGGGCGCCGCCGCGATCATGGCGGCGGATCTCGCCGGGACGCCGACGTCGGGCATCGACGTCCAGCTCTGCGGCGATGCGCACCTGCTGAACTTCCGGCTGCTCGCGTCCCCCGAACGGCGCCTGGTGTTCGACATCAACGACTTCGACGAGACCCTTCCCGGCCCGTGGGAGTGGGACGTGAAACGACTCGCGGCCAGCCTGGTCATCGCCGGGCGGGCCAACGGCTTCACTCCGTCCGAACGACGCCGGATCGTCACCGCGGCGGTCGGGGCATACCGCACGTGGATGCATCGGTTCGCGGCGATGACCAACCTCGACGTCTGGTACACGCACGTCGACGTCGACGAGCTGACCACGCGTTTCGCGGACGTTCTGGGCGGGCGGACGTCGAAACGCCTGTCGCGGGCGACGACGCGGGCCCGGTCGCGTGACCGGCTGCGGGCGTTCGCCAGGCTGACCGAGGTGGCGGACGGCCAGCGGCGCTTCGCGAGCGACCCGCCGCTGCTCGTGCCGGTCCACGAGCTGCTCGCCGGGGCCGAGCAGGAGCTGCTGACGGGATGGCTCGGCTCCATCGTCGATCGGTATGCCAGCACCCTGTCGGCCGATCGGCGCTCGTTGCTCGCCCAGTACCGGCTCGTCGACGTGGCGCGCAAGGTCGTCGGCGTCGGCAGCGTGGGCACCCGCTGCTGGGTCGTCCTGCTGCTCGGCCGCGACGACGGTGATCCGCTCCTGCTGCAGCTCAAGGAGGCCGGGACGTCCGTCCTCGCCGATCACCTGCCCGGGAGCACGTACGACAACCAGGGCGAACGGGTGGTCGCCGGACAGCGACTCATGCAGGCGACCACCGACATCCTGCTCGGCTGGCAGCGCGTGGACGGCCTCGACGGGCAGCGACGCGACTTCTACGTCCGGCAGTTGCAGGACTGGAAGGGCGTTGCGGTGGCGGAGGACATGGTCCCGCATGGCATGACGCTGTTCGGGCGCCTGTGTGCCGGCACCCTCGCCCGGGCCCACGCCCGGTCGGGCGACCGCATCGCGATCGCGGCCTACCTCGGCACCGGCGAGGCGTTCGACCACGCGATCGCGCGGTTCGCGGAGGCCTACGCCGATCAGAACGAGGCCGACCACGCCGCGCTGGTGCAGGCGGTCCGGACCGGGCGGGTCAGTACCGCCGCAGCACCCTGACGAGGCCGAGCGCCTCCGGCAGACTCGTCGATGCCGTCGGCGAACAGCAGGCGGCGGCGGGCGCCCTGCTTGCGGTACATGAGGGCCTGGGCGTACTCGGGGGAGGCGTGCCAGTCATGAGCGGCCTGGCTGTTCGGGAACTCGACGATGACGATCTGCTGTCTGTCGGCTGCGGGGGGGTGCCCAGTCGTCGCCCTCGACGAGCTCGGGGGACGCGCCCCGAACCAGGTATCGGCCGCCGAACTTCTTGATCGCGGGCGCGGCCAGGGCGCGATAGCGCTGCCACACCTCGTTGTCGATCACTTCGACCTGGGAGACCAGGTAGGTCTTCATCCGTCCTCCGTGGAAGCAGGCGGAAGGTGATCCGAGCGTAGCCATCCGGCACCGATCTGGCCTCAGTATGGCGACTGCATTTTCGGTCGACCCCTTGACGCCGGGCGCCCCAGCCTCTGTGCTTGGCCACGGCCGTTCGGTCCGAGCGGTGCACAACAGATCAAGGATTCAGGGGTATCGGACATGGCTGGTGCGCCGACGGTCGTCCTGGTTCACGGAGCGTTTGCGGACGCTTCCGGGTTTGCCGGGATCATTACCGAGCTGACATCCGACGGATACCGGGTTTTCGCCCCGGCGAATCCGCTGCGCACGCTGAGCGGGGACGCGGCGTCGATCCGGGCCTACGTCTCGGCGATCGAGGGCCCGGTCGTCCTGGTGGGGCACTCCTACGGAGGCGCCGTCATTTCGCAGGCCGCGGCGAGTCTGGACAACGTCACCGCTCTGGTTTTCCTGGCTGCTTTTGCGCTTGAGGAAGGCGAGAGCCTCGCATCGGTGCAGGAGCCGTTCCCGCCGACGCTGCTCGGATCGAACATCGCCTTCACGAGCTACGACGCGGTCGGCGCTCCCGGTGGCCCGGACGCCTACATCGCGAAGGACTTCCACGTGACCTTCTCCGCCGACCTGACCGAGGAGCGGTCAGCCGTGCTGGAGGCCACCCAGCGCCACCTGAGCGCTGCCGCCTACACGGAGCCTGCCGGCTCGCAGGGGTGGAAGACCATCCCGTCGTGGTACCTGATCTCCGCCGAGGATAATGCGATCTCACCGGAGACCGAGCAGTTCATGGCCAAGCGCGCCGGTGCGACGACAGAGACCATTGTGGGCTCCCACGCGGCCTTCATCGCTCAGCCGGCGAAGGTGGCCGCGTTCATCAAGCAGGCGCTGCAGGCATGAGTTTCGCCACCCCGCTGGAGGCCATCGTCGCGCTGGTCGCGGCCCGCGACGCGGGCGACGTGGCCGCTGCGCTGGCCTGCTACTCGCCGAATCCGACCCGGGTGGCGCAGCCCGGGACCGTCCCGGCCAGGAGGGGGCCAGGACGGTGCTCGAGGGATCCATCGGTTTCCGCGCCCGCCTCACCGTGACGGCTCGCCAGATTCTGCCGGCGGACATGACCGCGCTGCACTACTCGAGCTGGACACCCAAAGGCGAGGAGGGCTCGGGCATCGATTTCGCGGGGACGTCGACGGACGTCTTCGAAAAGCAGCCCGATGGCGGTTGGCTGCTCTCGATCGACAATCCGTACGGGGTCGCCACGGTCGACTGACGGCGCGGCGCCGGCGGGTTTTCGTGGGCATTGATGGCGAACACGTCTCGCAACCGGGCCCGGCTGCGGACGCCGAGCTTGGGGAAAAGCTGATACAGGTGGGAGGCGACCGTCCGCGGTGACAGGAACAGCTGGTCCGCTATCTCCGGGTTGCTGAGTCCTTCCGTCGTCAGTTTCGTGATCTCCCACTGCTGATGGGTCAGCTGGTGCGGGGCGGCCGCGATACCCGGCGCTGCCAGCGAAGCCATTCGGCGTGGTCGAGGCGCGCCAGCGCGTGATCGAACGGCCAGCGTGCGGCGGCGGGTTCGTGGACGGCCGCCGCGGAGTGCGCCTCGGCGTCATCGGTCGGCGCCAGTCGGGCCCGAGCCCGGGCCAGGGCAGGAAGGGCCCGGGTCTCGACGGCGAAGCGGCGTTCGTCCCGCACCTGCGCCAGGGCCACCGCCGCTCACCCCAGGGGATGAGCGAACGTCACCCGCCCTGCCCGACCGACACCAGCCCGGCGCGGTGTCACTCCGGCCAGGCGTCCCACCGGATCGGGGTGCGCAGGGGCCCGGCGAACAGCGGTCGCACCTGCCTGGACGCCCACCGCTGCTCGAGCAGCGGCGTCAGCGCCTTGAGTGTCTCCAGCGGGTCCTGGTCCAGGTAGATGACGCTGGCGTACAGCGGTTCGCCGAGGAAGTTGGGGTTGAGATTCCAGTGACCGGTCGAGCCGTACACCCATGCGCCGGCCACGCCCGGCACCTTGAGGACCTCCGGGTAGTGATCCGTGTGCAGCCACTTCAGCCACGGGGAGACGTCCTCCTGGGTCGGCTCCTCGAGGATCAGCACGATTCCGCGATGCGGTCGCATCGGGACCACCTCGGCGGACACCAGCGCAGCCGGTGCCGCGTACCAGCGCAGCAGGGCCAGCGAGCGCAGGCCCAGGGACGGCCGGTGTTCGGGGAACCGGCCGATCTCGGCGAGGCGCAGGCCGAGTTCGAGAAACTCCTGGTGGGTTTGTTCGACCGGTTCACCGACGAAGTAATTGACGATGTTGCCGATATTTGCCAAAGGTCCGTTTCCGGCGATGCGTGCGCTCGGGTAGTCGCCGTCGGCGATGTAGCGCAGCGCGTACACGATGCCTGGCAGCTGGTACTGCTCCGGCATGTGGTCAAGCAGGTGCCACCGCAGGTAGTCGGTTTGCGCCGGTTCCTGTCCAGTCAGACTGAAGATCGTGGACCTGACTTTGATCATCGTTCCCCCTCCGCGGCACGCGACCGCCTGACACGGGCGCTGGGTCAGGGGCATCATGACCGAGGATCGGACAGTCGGGCAAGGGTGTCCGATCTTCCCCCATGCGTGGGGCGAAAAAACGACAAATCAGACGCAAGCCACGATTTTCCCTGCCCCGTGCAGGCGCTAAGGAGATTCTCATGGTTGCAGCAGGCGATCTGCCTGCCCTCGAGGCCCGGTTGCGGGCCGTCGAGGACGAACTCGAGATCAGGCGACTGATCCTGTCCTACGGCCCCGCCGCCGACGCCGGGATGGCCGCGCTGGCCGCCTCGGTGTGGCAGGAGGACGGCCTCTACGACTGGGACGCCAACGGCGACCCGCACGTGGGCCGGGCCGGGGTCGAGGCCATGCTGCTCACCGACGCGCACCAGGGCCTGACCAAGGCGGGCGTCGCCCACTTCGCCGGGCCGCCCCTCATCCAGATCGACGGTGACACGGCAGTCGCGATCACCTACTCGTTGATCATGCGGCGGGACGCCGAGAACGACGCGTTCTACCTGTGGCGGGTCAGCGCCGTGCGTTGGGACCTGGGGCGCGCCGACGGCTCCTGGGGGGTGACACGCCGGACGAACCGCCTGCTCGACGACACCGCCGCCGGCCGTGAACTGTTCGGCGCAACCCTGAAGGACACCCGCGGGGCGGACGCCCGATGACCGGGGGACGCCTGGCCGGCAAGGTCGCGATCATCACGGGTGCCAGCACCGGCCTCGGGCCGGATATGGCGAAGCTGTTCGTCGAGCAGGGAGCGAAGGTCCTGATCAGCGCCCGGCGCGAGGAACTCGTGCTGGAGGCGGCGGCGGCCTGCGGTCCGAACGCCATCGGCATCCGGACCGACGTGACCCAGGAGGACGAGGTCATCGCGATGGTCGCCCGGGCGGTGAAGGAGTTCGGCCAGGTCGACATCATGTGTAACAACGCGGCCGCGCCCGGCAAGGACACCTTCATCTGGGACCAGACCCTGGAGAACTGGAACTCCACCATCGCCATCGACGTCACCGCGGCGATGCTGTGCACCCGCGAGGTGCTGAAGCAGTCGATGTTGGAGCGCCGTTCCGGCGTCATCCTCAACTTCTCCTCCACCGCCAGTTACCTGGCGATGCCACGCAAGTCGCACTACGTGACTGCCAAGAGTGCGCTGCGCGCGCTCACCAAGTCCGTGGCGAACGAGGTCGGCGAGTACGGCATCCGCTGCAACTGCGTGGTGCCCGGCGGCATCGACACCGACCTCTACCGCAACTGGGTTCGGCGCATCGCGGGCGAGCAGGGCATCTCCTATGAGGAGCGCCGCGCCCAGACCCTGGCGAGCACCGCCCTGCGGGACATCTCCTCGACGACGGACGTCGCCAACCTGGCGCTGTTCCTCGCCAGCGACGAGGCCCGCACGATCACCGGTCAGTCCATTCCGGTGGACGCCGGCAGCGTCTTCGTCGGATGAGCGCGCCCACGGCACTGCGACTGTCCATTCCGACCCCGGTCGTCACCACGCTCCCGGGCGTCAGCTCACCCTGGGAGCAGACCGGCACGATCGAGGACGTGGCCCGGATCGCCGAGGTCGGTGACCGGCTGGGCTATCACCACCTCAGCTGCAGCGAGCACGTCGGCGTCCCGGCGGACGAGGCTGTGCGCCGCGGCGGGCGCTACTACGACCCACTCGCGACGCTCGGGTACATCGCCGCCCGCACCAGCCGGATCCGGCTGGCGACGATGGTGCTGGTCCTCGGCTACCACCATCCGCTGGAGATCGCGAAGCGGTACGGAACCCTCGACGTGGTCAGCAACGGCCGGCTCATTCTCGGCCTGGGGGTCGGCACCCTCAAGGCCGAGTTCGACCTGCTCGACGTGCCGTTCGAGGACCGCGGAGCCCGCGCCGACGACGCGCTGCGGGCGCTGCGGGCGTCGCTGTCCCAGCCCGTCCCCAGCTACGAGGGCGAGTTCTACTCGTTCGGTGGGCTGAAGATCGACCCCTGCGCCGTGCAGGACAAGGTGCCGCTGTGGATCGGTGGGCGCACCCGGCGGTCGCTGCGGCGCGCGATCGCCCTGGCCGATGCCTGGTGCCCCTTCGGCCTCAAACTCGCGCAGGCCAAGGAGTGGCTCGAGCAGGAGGAACTGCCCCCGGGGTTCGAGGTCCTGCTGCCGCCGGCCCGTCCGCTGGACCCGATCAGGGATCCGGACCGGGCCCTTGAGGAGCTCGCCGCGCTCGCCGAGGTGGGCACGACGGTCGCCTCGACGTGGTTCGTCCACGACTCCCCGGAGCACTTCATCGACCAGCTCGAAGCACTCGCGGCCATTTACCCGCCGAGCTAGCAGCGGGACAGTGGTCGTCCGCCCCGCCGCCCGAACCGGGCCGGAACAGGCGGAGCCGGACGGCCACTGCAAACCCTCGTTGCCGGGTCGGAAGCGGGCGGTACCCTCGTCCGAGGCAGGCGTGGAGTACCGGGTGGAGTGTCCACCGGGCGGCGCCGCATGGCCGGAAGGGCTGGGTTTCCGGCGTGGCCGGTTCGGGTGGCCGGGTGCGGTGGGGCAGTGACACCGCGCTGGTGGATGACGACGAGGCGCGGCGGCGGCTGGTGGCGGCGGCTGGCCGCTGCCTGCTCGCCCGAGGGGTCGTCCGGTTGACGGTCGACGAGGTGGCCCGGGAGGCCGCCGTCGTGCGGTCGACGGTCTACCGCTACTTCGGGTCGCGCGACGAGCTGATCCTGGCCGTGCTCCTCGAACGGATTGACGCGGCCATGCGACGCGTCATCGACATGTTGGAGCATCCGGACGATGCCGGCCGGTCCATCAGCGACATGCTCATGTACTTCAACGGTCTGGTGCCGGGAAACCCGTTCAACGAGGAGTTGTTCGCGCCGGACAGCCGCTGGATCGTCACCTCGATCGAGGTGCAGTCGGAGCTTGTCGTGGACGCCTACCACGAGCACCTGCATCCCCTGCTGGCCCGCTGGCAGGCGGCCGGACAGCTGCGCGCCGACCTCGACCTGCGGGAGACGAGCCGGTGGCTGAACACGGTGGGGCTGCTGCTGCTGTCCCCGCCGTGGACGCAGCGCACGGACGCCGCCAAACGCGAGTTCCTCGACCACTATGTGGTGCGCGCCCTCGTCACCGGCCAGGACGACAGGGGCGCCGGGAGCGGCGGGAGCGACCGCTGATCAGGTGAACAACGACAGGCGTGCCACCCACTGGGAGACACGCCTGCCCTCGCGTGGTGCATCGGCCCACCGGAAGCACCGGACCGCGGGGATCGCTGGTTCGTGGGACCCGCGTCAGCCTGTCGGGAAGGTGAGTTCCCGCGCGTTGTCATACATGATGCGCTGCTGTTCGGCGGCGCTGAAGTCGGCGACGTTGGCAAGGAAGTCGCCGGGCGCGGGGAATCCCTCGCCGTGAGGCCAGTCGGAGCCGAAGAGAATGCGTTCCACCGGCAGATGCCGGGCGAGTTCGCGGACGTCCTCCTCGACGAAGGGAGCGACCCAGCAGTGCTCGATGAACTGGTCGCGCGGGTTGGTGCTGAAACCGCCGCCGTGACCCAGGTAGTCGAGCGCGAGCAGCAGCGACGGCACCCAGGCACAGCCGTTCTCGATGTAGGCGAACTTCAGTTTCGGGAACCGCTCGAACAGCCGGTGGGCGACGAGCACATAGGCGAAGTCGTGCACCGTCCGGTGTTTGGTGAGCCCAGCGAAGGTCGAGGACTGGCCGAGCCGGTTGGTGTCACCCGGCGCGATCCCGGCCATGTGCGCCTCGCCCCAGACGTCGTCCATCACCTGGTTCAACGGGGTATAGGTCTCGTCGCTGCCGTCGTGGCTGGCGACCACGATGCCGGCTTCCGCGGCCAGACCCCAGAAACGGTCGAAGATCGGGTCGGCCGGCGACCGGTTACCGTCCCGGGTGACGGCAGCCCCGTGCCGGATGTTCACCACCCGGGCACCGTGCTCGGCACACCAGCGCAGTTCCCGCGCGGCTTCGTCCGGATCGCACAGGGTGATGAAAGGTACGCCGAAGATACGGTCCTGATAGGCGAAGCCCCACTGGTCGTCGATCCAGCGGTTGAAGGCGCGGTAGCACTCGACCGCCGCCTCGGTGTCGGTGTGCAGCAGCGGCTCGAGCACCACCCCCTGGGACGGGAACACCCAGGTGGCGTCGACACCCTGGGTGTCCATCACCTTCAGCCGGGCGTCCCGCTCGAACCAGTCCGGATGGTCCGCCGCCTTCTCGGTGAATCCGGACAGGAAGACGTCCCGGCTGGTGCCGCCCTGGAAGTAGTCCAGGAACGCGCCCGGCAGGGGACGTGGGTGCACGTCGGCCGGGCCGGGCAGCCACTCGGTCTGTACGCCGTCGACGACATAGCGGGCCACACCGTCGATTTCCCTGATCTGGACGCCGCGATCGGCGAACTTCGGGTCACGGAAACGCGTGAAGGCGTCACTCGTCTCCCAGTAGTGGTTGTCGGCGTCGAAAAGCCTTAAGGCGCCCGTGGCCGGGTCGGAGCTGGTCATGGTCGTCTCCCTGGTCCGTCGATCGTTCGTTGCGGGTCCGTCGTCCGGGCTGGCCGCCGGCTAGGCCGTACCGTGCCGCAGCAGCTTGCCGGGCGTCGCTTCGGTGCAGACACCGTTGATGAAGGTGGTCTTGCCGTTCACGATGATCCGGTCATAGCCGACCGCCTTCTGGACGAGGCGCCACTCGTCGGCCGGGTAGTCGAACAACCGCTCCTGGGGAAGGGCGTCGACGGTCTCAGGGTCGTAGATGATGACATCCGCGGGCCGCCCCTCGGCGATCGAACCACGGTCGTGCAGCCCGATGGCCATGGCCGGGTAGGCCGACAGGCGCCAGTGCGCCTCCTCCAGCGACATGATCTCGTGCTCGCGGACCCAGTGACCGATCAGCTCGGTGGCGAACCGGGCCGTGGTGACGAACTTGGTGTGCGCGCCGCCGTCGCTGATCCCGGGCAGGGCCACCGAGCAGGACGTCACCTCCCGGACGGCCTGGGTGTCCATGTCGATCATCGTGGTGCCGAAGCCGACGTTGAGGTCGCCGGCGACGGCGATGTCGAGCAGGGCATCGGCCAGGTGCTTGCCCTCGCGGGCCGCGATCTCGCCGATGGTGTAGCCCTCGTACTTCTCCTTGAGCGCCAGGGCGTCCTTGGCGTCACTCGTGATCCAGTTCACCGTGATGTCGGCAAGCGGATAGCGGGCGGCCCCGAAACCGCCCTCCATCTCGTCGATCGCCGCCCGCAGCGCCGGGCGGCGATCCGGGTCGGAGAACTTGGCGATCTTCTCCTCGAGGGTGCCGAGGCCGGCCTCCTTCCAGGCCGGGAAGATGTCCATGAGGTTGTAGTTCTCCAGGACGATCTCGGACTGGAAGCGCACGATCTGGGCCGAGGCGAAGACGCGCAGGCCCTCCTGCCCGTTCAGCTCCTCCAGCCGGTCGATGGTCTCCAGGTGCGGGAACTGCGACTCGCCGTGCTGGTTGACCGATCCGGTGGGCGCCAGCGCGTTCCAGATGATCGGGCGGCCGCTCTCCCGGGCGATCAGCGCCGCCGTCTCGAGCTGTCCGGTGATCTGGGTGGTGCCGCGACCGACCCGGCGCAGCGCCCGGGAGAACGCCGTGATCTCCCGCTCCGTCATCATGTCGGTCACCATCGGTGAACCGTCGTAGTCGAGCTGGACGTTGAACAGGTCACCGGAGATCTGCGAGCTCCAGCCGGCGGCGCCGGCCTCCATCCCCTCGATGACAAGCTGGCACATCCGCTCGAGCTCCTCGTCGGACGCCCGGTGCTTCTTGGCCTTGTCGACCCCGACCACGTAGGCGTACAGCGGCGCCAACGGAACGAGCGACATGACGTTGACGCCCTTGGGGGTCCGCTCGACACTGTCGAGGAACTCGGGATAGGTCTCCCAGTCCCAGGGCATTCCGGCCCGCATCGTCTTGATGGGCACCGCCTCGTTGCGGGAGAGGCTGAGCATCGCGCGGTCCTGGTCCTGCGGTCGACACGGCGCGAAGCCGAATCCACAGTTGCCGACCAGCACGGTGGTGACGCCGTGCCAGCCCGACATCGTGCACCACGGGTCCCAGAAGAGCTGGCTGTCGTAGTGGGTGTGCACGTCGACGAACCCGGGGGCGACGATCTTGCCGGTGGCGTCGACCACCTCGGCACCATCGGCGGCATCGACCGGCCCGATCTGGACGATCCTGCCATCCTTGATCGCCACATCGGCCTTGTAGCGAGGCGTCCGGAGCCCGTCGATGACGGTGCCCCCCTTGATCACGATATCGAACAGGGCCACTGTCCCACTTCCTCCCGCTGCACGCCCACCAGTGGGACACGGCTGTCACACCAAAGTGCCACGGTAACTTCTTGCTGGTCGCTCGGCAAGTATGTTTTGCGTGGTCGGGAAAGTACTCTGCTGCCATGAGCTCCGCCGCCGCTCCTCGCCGCCGGACCCAGCTCGAGCGGCGGACCGAGTCCGAGGAGGCCCTGCTCGACGCGGCCGCCGATCTGGTGGCCGAACGAGGGGTCGACGGAGCGTCTCTGGCCCGCATCGGGACCCGTGCCGGAGCGAGCCGGGGTCTACCGACCCATCACTTCGGGTCCAAGGACGGCCTGGTGGCCCGGCTGGCCCAGCGGGCCCAGGATCGGATCGACGAGCAGAACCACGCCAACGCGGCCCGGGACGGCCGCCACCCCGGCAACTCCTGCGGCCTCGACCTGCTGCTGCTGTCGGTCGACACCTACCTGACCCGGTTCGAGGACCCCAGCAGCGACGACCGGGCCCTGATCGTCATGTGGGGAGCCACTTTCCCCACGGAGGCCTCGGTGGCGGGAATGATCGACGCCGACCGGCGCAGTCGCGAGGGTTGGGCCGATCTGATCGAACGTGGCCAGCGCGACGGCTCGATCCGCACCGACCTCGACGCCCGCACCGCGGCGGTCCTCCTGCAGGGGTTCATTCGCGGCCTCGCGGCGAACCTGCTCACCGACATCCATCTCCTCGAACGGGGCCAGGGCCGCCGAGCCGGCCGGGCCTGGATCGCCTCCGCCCTCGCGCCGCGCGGGCAGGGCCGACCGGATCCGACGAACGAGAACGGAGGTCTGGCCCAGGCCGCCACGTCTGACCTGACGTGAGGCTGCGGGCGGGGCCGAGCGTCAGGAAACAGGGGCCGAGCGTCAGGAAACTTCGGACAGCAGGCGTTCGAGGTCGACCAGGGAAGGATGAATGCTCTCGACCTCCGCCTCGGCGGTCCCGCGCAGGAGTCGGAATGCCCGGGTCGAGGTGACCGCCATGAACGTCGCTGCGAACAGCTCCCAGTACCGGGTGTCACCGATGGTGAACCCGGTCCGCTGTGCCCACCGTCGCCAGGTCTGCTCCGCTGTCGGTAGCCCGGTGGGCCGCCCGCCTGCGATCCGGGCGTACCGGTCGTCGAGGTAGAGCTTGTACGCGAGATCGCCGCGTGGGTTGCCGACATGGGCGAGCTCCCAGTCGACCAGCGCGACGATCGTGTCGCCGTCGACGATCGCGTTCGCCAGCCGGGCGTCACCCATGCACGGCCCGCAGGCGGTGTCGGCATCGTCGGGGGCGTTGTCCTGCAGCCACCGCAGCGCGCGTTCCTGCACCTTCGCGGCGCCGGGGGACACCGTGTCATGCAGGCTGGCGACCCAGAACGCGAGCATCGCCGAGTGGTTCCCGCCCCGCGGCGCCGGGCCGAACGTGTCGGCCGGAAGGCGGTGCAGGTCGGCGAGCAGATCGACGAAGCCGTTCCAGACGGCTGTGCGCCGGTCGGGGTCCGCGTCGGCGAACCAGCCGCGCTCGGCGTAGCCGGTCGACGGTTCGTCGGGGAGCCCGGTGCCATGGACCAGCTCCATCGCGAACCACGGTGTGCCGATGACGGTTCCGGCGGGGTCCGTGGCCAGGACCTGGGGCACGGGCACGGTCGTTGCGGCGAGCCCCCGCAGTACCCGGGGTTCGATCTCGGGTGCGGCCTGGAACACGACGCTCGGTGTCGACTGGACCTTCACCACGAGATCCATCGGGTTCGCGTCCAGCAACCAGGTCGTGTTCACGTGGCCCGTACCCGCTCTCCGGCAGCCGCGCAGGTCATGGTCGACGCCGGTGAGGTCACGTAACCGCGTCTGCAGGGCGACGAGATCGAAGGTCGGGGTCTCGCCACCGGTTCTGGTCACTGCCAGCGTCCCTTCGTGTAGGCCATGTTCCACACCTCGCGGATCCGGCCGTCCACCACGCGGAAGATCTCCATGCTCGACGTCACCGAGACCGGCTCTCCGGCCGCTCGCTCGGCGTGGCATTCGTAGACGATGCAGACCCGGTCACCGTCGGCGATGACCTGGAGCAGCACGAACGTCAGATGCTTCACCATCGCCCAGGTGTCGACGACCCGCGCGACAGCCTCGGCGTGGCTGATCGTGCGCACGCCGCCGATCTCGTGGCGCACCACCGTCTCACCGATCAGTTCGGCGGCGAGCTCGTAACGCTGGTTGTTCCAGAGTTCGTAGTTGTAGAGCTCGACGACCTCACGTGGTGATCTCATGAGCCCGACTCCCGGCCTGCGCCCCGATGCGACATGATCATTTTCGACGTATGTTTGGTGAAACTAGTAAGCGGGGTAGGCGAAAGTCAACCAACGTTTCTTCAGTCGACCAGCGGGCCAGCCGACCTGGAACCTGGCGTGAGCACAGCCCGGCGACCCGACGGAGCGCGTCGTGACCCGACCGGGCCTCGCCGCGTTCCTTGCCGCATCCTCGTCAGGAGGTCGCCGTGCGCGCCGCTCGCCTTCATGGTGCTCGGGACATCCGGTTCGATGACGTGCCCGAGCCGTCCCTCCCCCTGGACGGTCTGCTGCTGAGGCCGCGGTTCACCGGGTTGTGTGGGTCCGACCTGCACGTCTGGCACACCGGACCGCTCGGCGACCTCGGTCCGATGGTGCTCGGCCACGAGTTCTCCGCCGAGATCGTGGCGGTCGGCGGCCAGGTCACCGACGATCGGCTGCAGCCGGGGATGCTGGTCGCGGTCGAGCCGATGTGGACCTGCGGACACTGCGCACCCTGCCGGCGCGGCGCCTACAACCTGTGCCGCCATCTCGTCTGGCACGGGTTGTCGGCGCACGACGGCGGCCTGGGGGAGCTGACCGCGGTGCGGGCGGACATGGCCCATCCGCTGCCCCCCGGCGTCGACGCCCTGGCTGGTGCGCTCGTCGAGCCGCTCGCGGTCGCCCATCACGCGGTCGGACGAAGCGGAATCAGCCCGGGCGGAACCGGCGCGGTCCTCGGCGCCGGTCCGATCGGGATCGCGGTGGCCCTCAACCTCGTCGCACGCGGTGTCGACCTGATCGTTGCCTCCGAACCGTCCCCCGTCCGCCGTGCGGCTTTGCGCACCGCACTTGCCGCCGTGGGTGTCGAGGATTCCGGCGTCGCCGTCACCGCGGGTCTTGCTGCCGCTGGCGGTACTCCCGGCACCGCCGGTGTTCTCGGCACAGCTCCCGGACCCACGCTGCGGGTCGTCGACCCGGCGGCGGAGGACCTGTCGTCCGTCGTCACGGGACTGACCGACGGTGATGGAGTGGATGTCGCCTTTGACGCCGCCGGTGCCGAGCCGGCCTTCCACGCGGGGCTGCGCGTCGTGCGCCCGGGCGGACGCGTCGTCACCATCGCCGTCTACACCCGACCGGTCACGTTCAGGCCACTCGACGTGTTCTTCGGCGAGATTGACCTCGTCGCCTCCTGTGCCTACCGGGACGACTTTCCCGGCGTCATCGACCTGCTGCGCGCCGGAGCCTTCCCGACCGACGGCTGGGTTCGCCCGGTCCCGCTCGCTGGCGTCGGCGCCGCCTTCGAGGCTTTGGACCAGGCCCAGGAAGCCAAACTCCTGGTCGACATGTCCTGACCCCGGTGCCCCGGCGCCCCGGTGCCACCGGGCGGCCGGCGGCAATGCCGTCCGTCTCGACGCGTCTCCGCTGAGGTCGGCCGGCCCGTGGGTGATGCCGGGTGCTTGAAGGGCTGGTGGCGGTTGAGGGGCGCTGACCGGCCGCCGAGCCGGGCCTGCAGGCTTCGACTGGACGCGGACCTTCGGTGAAGTTCCAGCTGAACCGGCCAGTCAGCTGAGCTGAGGAGCCGCAGCGAGCAGTTCGGCCAGGTGGACGGCGGGGCGGTGGCGCAGGTCGGCGATCTGGGTACGGCAGGAGAAGCCGTCGGCGAGCACGACGGCGTCCGGGGCGGCGTCCAGGGCCGGCAGCAGCTGCTGGCCGGCGACGGCGACCGACACCTCGTAGTGCCCGATCTCGACGCCGAAGTTGCCGGCGAGCCCGCAGCAGCCGGCGAGGGTCGTGACGGTGGCGCCGGTGCGTTCGAGCAAAGCCCGGTCGGCCGCCCACCCGAGCACCGCATGGTGGTGGCAGTGGGGCTGGGCCACGACGGTGGTGCCGGTCAGATCGGGCGGCGTCCAGCCGGGCGTGCCGGCCAGCAGTTCGGCCAGGGTGCGGGTGGCGCCGGCCACCAGGTGCGCGTCCTGCGCCTGGTCGGTGCCGCCGAGCAGTTCGACGGCGTCGGAACGCAGCACCGCGGTGCAGGACGGCTCGATGCCGACGATCTGGATGCCGTCGCGGACGGCGGCCGCGAGCTCGGTCACCGTCCGTCCGAGAATGCGGCGGGCGGCGTCCAACTGGCCGGTGGTGATCCAGGTCAGGCCACAGCAGGTACCGGACGAGGGCAGCCGGGGCTCGTACCCCGCCGCGCGCAGCACGCGCACCGTGGCCGCCGCGGCCGCCGGTGAGAAGGACTCGGAGAAGGAGTCGACGAACAGCAGCACCGGCGTCGCGGGCGGCACCGGGGTCCCCGAGCCGGAGACGCCCGCAGCCGAGAGGCCCGCAGCCGTCAGGCCCGGCGTCGACGGGCCTGACGTGGCGGCCTCGGGCTGGTCGGCCCACCAGCGACGGAACGGGACCGGCGCGAACGCGGGGACGGTGCGGCGTCGGTCCACTCCGGCCAGGGTGAGCCCGGCCTTGCCGAGGACGGGGGTCTTCGCCAGCAGGTTCACCAGCCGCGGCGCCCGTCCGGCGAGCCGTGCCCAGCGCGGCAGCCAGCCCAGACTGTAGTGGGAGCGTGGCCGCGGCCGGTGCCGGTAGCGCTGGTGCAGGGCCTCGGACTTGTAGGTGGCCATGTCGACGCCGGTCGGGCAGTCGGCGGCGCAGCCCTTGCAGGAAAGGCACAGATCCAGGACATCGAGCACCGCGGGGGCCCGCCAGTCCAGGTCGCCGCGCACGACGTCCTGCAGGACCCGGGCCCGGCCGCGGGTGGAGTCCTTCTCCTCCCGGGTGGCGAGATACGACGGGCACATCACCCCGCCGGCCGCGGTGTTGTCGGCGCGGCAGCGGCCCACGCCGGTGCAGCGGTGCAGGGCCTGGGCGAGGTCGCCGCCGTCGTGCGGATAGGTGAACGCGAGGTCCCTGCGGTAGGTCACCCCGCTCATCCGCACGTTTGCGTCGAAGGGGTCGGGGTTGACCAGGACCCCGGGGTTGAGCCGGTTGTCGGGGTCGAACGCGTGCTTGACCGCGCCGAACAGGGCGATGGCGTCGGCGGAGTACATCTGGGCGAGCAGCTCGCCGCGGGCCCGGCCGTCCCCGTGCTCGCCCGAGATCGAGCCGCCGAACTCGGTGACCAGCGCGGCGGCCGCGGTCAGGAACCGGCGCAGTACCGCCAACCCGTCCGGACGGGCCAGCGGGAAGTCGAGCCGCACGTGCATGCAGCCGTCGCCGAAGTGGCCGTAGGGCGCGGACGTCATCCCGTGGTCGGCGACCAGCTCGTCGAAGCGCGCGAGATAGTCCCCGAGCCGCGCGGGCGGCACCGCGGCGTCCTCGAGCCCGGGCCAGGCCGGCTGGCCCGACGGCGCCCGCCCGGCGAGGCCGGCGCCGTCCTCGCGGATGCGCCACAGCCGGGCCTGCTCCGCGGGATCGGTGACGATCCGGGTCTCGGTGCCCAGGTCGGCGGCGGCCAGCGCGGTCGCCCGGTCCAGGACCTCGGTGCGGTCGTCGCCGGCGATCTCCACGAACAGCCAGGCGCCGCCACGGGGCAACGATGGGACCGCACCGTCGCCGCGTCGGGAGCGCAGGACGTCGACCAGCCGCTGGTCCATCCCCTCGCAGGCGGTCGGACCGAACGTCACCACCGTCGGTGCCGCGTGCCCGGCCTGCACGATGTCGGCGAAGCCGAGCGCGACCAGAACCCGATGATCAGGATCCTTCACCAGCCGTACGGTGGCCTGGGTGAGGATGCCGAGGGTGCCCTCGGAGCCGATGAGGGCCTGTCCCAGGTCGAACCGTTCGGGCAGCAGATGGTGCACGGCGTAGCCGGACAGCTGGCGACCGAAGGTGTCGAACTCGGTGCGGGCCGCGCCGAGATGACGCCCGGCTGCCGCCCGCAGGTCGGTCAGCAGGCGTTCCGGGCCGTCGACGACGGGCGCCGCACCGGTGCGGGGACCGCCAGCGATACCGGTGTAGCCGGTGCGCAGCGTCTCGCCCGAGGCCAGCAGATGGGTCATCGCGACGACGTTGTCGCTGGTGCGCCCGTAGCCCAGCGCCCGGCTGCCACAGGCGTTGTTGCCGATCATTCCGCCGATGGTGCAGCGCGAATGGCTGGACGGGTCGGGGCCGAAACGCAGCCCGAGCGGCAGCACGACCTTCTGCAGATCCGCGTGCACGATGCCGGGCTCGACCACCGCGGTGCGCGCGTCGGCGTCCACCTCGAGCACCCGGTTCAGGTGCCGGCTGAAGTCGAGCACCACGCCCGGCCCGATCGCGTTGCCCGCGATGGACGTGCCACCGCCGCGGGCGGTGAAGGCGACCCCGTGCTCCCGGGCGATCCCGAGCGCGCTCGCCACGTCGGCGACGTGCCGGGGACGCACCACGGCCAGCGGCGGGACCCGGTAGAGCGACGCGTCGGTCGCGTACATCGCCAACGTCGCGCGATCGTCGCGAACCTCCAGGCCCGCGGCCCGCATCCCCCCAACCAGATCGGAACCGACGGTCACAGGGAGCGGACGCGGATGGTTTCGGGCATGGCGGCCAGCGAGTCGAACAGGGCCGACGGGTAGTCGACGGCGATGTCGGTGATGGCGTAGCCGTACTCGCCGCGGGTGTCGAGCAGCTGGCCCTCGATGTTGACCTTGTGTTCGGCGAGCAGACTGTTGATCTTCGCGAGCACGCCGGGGACGTTGCGGTGCAGGTGGACGATCCGGCGCCCGCCGTGGCGGGGCGGTAGCGACAGGTGCGGCAGGTTGACGCTCATCGTCGTGTTGCCGTCGTGGGCGTAGTCGCGCAGCTTGCCGGCGACGTAGTGGCCGATGTCCTGCTGGGCCTCCTCGGTGGACCCGCCGATGTGCGGGGTGAGGATGACGTTGGGCAGCCCGCGCAGCTCGGAGACGAACTCGTCGCCGCGGCCGGCCGGCTCCTGCGGGAAGACGTCGACGGCCGCGCCGGCCAGGTGGCCGGACTCGATGTGGACGCGCAGCGCGTGATGGTCCACGACGAAGCCGCGGGAGAGGTTGAGGAACAGGCTGCCGGGGCGCATCAGGGCGAACTGGTCGTCGCCGAACATCCCGAGGTTGCCCCGGCGGCCGTCGACGTGCAGGGTGACGACGTCCACCGTGCCGAGCAGTTCGGCCAGGGTCGCGCAGCGCCGCGCGTTGCCCATCGCCAGCTTGTCGTCGGTGTCGTAGAAGTAGACGCTCATGCCGAGGGCCTCGGCGAGGACCGACAGCTGGGCGCCGATGTTGCCGTAGCCGACGATGCCCAGGCGCCGGCCGCGGACCTCGTGTGCCGCCTCGGCGGACTTGTCCCACAGGCCCGCGTGCATGCCGGCGTTCTTCTCGGTCAGCCGCCGGGTCATCGCGATGATCTCGGCCACCGCGAGCTCGACCACGCTGCGGGTGTTGGAGAACGGGGCGTTGAACACCGCGATGCCGCGGTCGCCGGCGGCGGCCAGATCGATCTGGTTCGTGCCGATGCAGAACGCACCGACGGCCAGCAGATCGGACGCCTCCTCGAACACCGCCTCGGTGACCTCGGTCTTCGACCGGATGCCCAACAGCTGGAAGCCGGCCAGCGCCTCGATCAGCGCCTGTTCACCGAGCGCCCGGTCGAGCGTCTCGACCGCCGCTCCCGCGGAGCGCAGGATCGCCGCAGCATCGGGATGAACACTCTCAAGCAGCAATGCACGCACAGCAGACGCCCTCAGTGGCTGGCAACAGTACGCCCGTAGTCTACGGACCCCTCGGCACTCCTCCGCACCCGTCCCGTCCCGCCCTCGGGCGGTGCCGGACATCGCCGGACATCGCCGACTCCCAGATCAGGCTCCGTCGACTCCCGTGCGGTCCGCCATATCGGCGTGTCGCGCCCGGCGGGTCGATCTCTGTGGTCCTGATACTGGGTTTTCGGCGCCTTCTGGCCCGTTTACTCCTGGTCGAAGGACCCGCGTCCGCTGCGGCTTTCCTGGGCCATGCCGGAGAGCCCGCGGCGCAGGGAGGGATGCGCCCGTCACCAGCCCAGAGGCTCAGTGGCGAAGCCGCTGGTGGGGGTGACGCCGCTGCGGGCCGCGGGGAGCCGCCCCCTGGGGAGCGGCGGCAGGTTCACCACCGAGCGGCCGGTGCTGTTGCGCACGATCTGGTAGGAGCCGCCGGCCAGGCTGGCCTGCTGGGCAGCGGTGTAGGCACAGGGCTGGGGCAGACCGAGCAGGCCGCCGCAGTCGTTTTTCTCGGCCTGGTGCTGGACTGGTCGGGGGCGGCGAACGCCACGTGGTCGGCGCCTGTCGGGCCGGGCTGGCTGGTGGTGAGCCCGGAGTTCGCGTTGAGGCAGTACGGGGTGTACCTGGCGACCAGCGGGTAGCTGCTGGCGTTGACCCACCGGTTGCTGCTGTGCTCGTAGAGGTGCAGCGGCGTTTTCGTGGCGTCGATGCCGGTTTTGCGGTTCTTCAGCCAGGTGTCGTACCACTCGAGCTCGATGGCCGCTGGCGTTGATCTCGGCGACCAGCTGTCGGCCGAAGGCCAGGTTCTCCGCCCGGTGCTTGTCACCGCCCAGCGGGAGATCCTGGCCGAACAGCGGGACCGTAGCGGAAGGAACGCCGCCGGAGAAGTAGATGTTGTAGCTGTTCGAGGCGCAGGCCGGAATGACGGCCTTCACCGGTGCGTGCGGGCCCACGGCGGCGGCGGTGAAAAGCTGGTTGATCCCGAGCTGGGAACACCCGTACAGCCCGATGACGCCGTTCGACCCGGCCAGCTGGTGCGCGGCCCAGTCCACCACCTCGACGCCGTCCTTCGTGATGCGCGGGCCGAACAGGGGGTTCACCAGCGGCCCGTCATTCGGTGCCTGGGAGCGGTTCGTGCCGCGTACGTCCACCGAGACGAAGATGTAGCCCCGGCTCACGAAGAATTCTGCGGCCAGAAGTTGGTGGGAGCTGTCATCAGCTGTCAACCGAGGGGAAGGGAACAGTCCGGTGACGGTGGCCCGTTCGGGCCGGCTGACCGAATGGTCGGCCGGGTCTGCGGCGTTCGTGTGGCCACCGCCGTCCGGTCGTCCGTAGGGGCGGTGGTGGTTGTCGGGCTGCTTTGCCAGGTGAGGGTGGCCGGGTTCGGTCGGGTGGGAGGGGTGCGCCGCCGGTCACGCGAAGGTGCCGGTTCACCGGCGCACGTCCGGCGAGCATCTGGTGGCCGTCGGGAGAGCAGCACAGCCGCCTCCCGGTGGTGGTCGTGCTTCCTGGCAGCAGCAGCAGCGGCGGCCGGCCGGGGGGTTGGTCGCCGTTCCACGGCCGCGCGGCAATCCCCCGGAAGAACGCCAGAAAAGTGGTGGTGGCGGCCCGGAGCTCGATCCCCTGACCTGCCCGGGTCCGTCCGAGCGTGCCGAGGTTCGGCTCACGTGGACCAGTGCGGTGTCGGCGCGACACGTCCTGGCAAGAATTCCCGGATAGCATTGGTAGCCGCCACGGGCGGCGTGGTCGAAGGGAATGCATGTGAGCGGCACGGAAACCTGGCTCGTCTGCAAGGTCGGTTGCATCGAATGCGGCGTGATAGAAGAACCGGCACTCGCGATCATCGGGATGTTCGGAGATGAGCAGCAGGCCGTGGAAACCGCCCGCAAGGAGGCGCACACGATCGCGCAGCGGTGGGGAATGACGAATCCCGAACAGCCGTATGCGGTGCGGGCGAACCAGCTGCCGGGCTCGCGGCTGGGGGCCGGCTGGATGTGGACACCGGCGGACCATGAGCAGGTCTTCGCGGTGCGTGTTCCGGCGTGACCGCCGCCGGAGCCGCGCGCGTGGTCACTGGCCCAGCCGGCGATACCGGGCGAGGCGGCGGACGCCGTCCGGGCCGGGGCGGTCCGTGAGCGGGGCAAGGGCAGCCTCGAGTCGGGCGCGGACGGCCGGCTCGTCGAGGTCGGTGCCGATCGCGACCAGCCCGGGAGAACCACTGTCCGTGGGCGGCCTTGCGGTGATGTGGATCTGTCGTCCGACCAGGTTGACGAGATGGTCGCGGTGGCTGCGTCCGGTGTCGACGGTGACGGTGCCCTTGAGCCGGTAGACGTTCATGGGCGGGTTCTCCACCAGGTCGAGCAGCCGGCCTGGGTCGACCGGACCGGGCGCGGGCACGGTCACCGCGGCGACGTGTGGATGCGGCCCGTGCCCGTGGTCGTGGCGTGCGGCGCGTTCCTGCCGGGCCAGGGCCGCCAGCGGAAGCTCGTCGACCGGGTCGTGCGGGTGGGCCGCGTCGAAGACCAGAACCGGATCGACCTGGCCGTGCGTCGTGGCGAGGACGTGCACGTGGGGGTTGCTGGCGCGGATCCGGGCGGTGATCCGGGCGACCGTCGCGTCGCGCTGTTGCGGCGGGAGCCGGTCGGTCTTGTTGATCAGGACGAGGGACGCGGACGCGAACCGGGCCGGGGCCAGGCCACCCCGGTCGACGGTGTCGAAGTAGGCGGCGGCATCCACGACGTCGACGAGGCCGCCGGGACGCACCCGGCGCACGGCGCTGAAGCGGATCAGCCGGGCCAGGTTCGGCGGGTCGGCGATGCCACTGGCCTCGACGATCACCGCGTCGAGGCGTAGCCGGGGGTGGGAGAGCCTCTCCAACGCCTCGTCCAGGCCGTCGGTGTCGGGCAGGCAGCAGACGCAGCCGCCGGCGATCGAGGCCGGCTCGTCCACCTGGCCGGTGACCAGCATGGCATCGACGTTGATCGCCCCGAAGTCGTTGACGACGACCCCGAGCCGGGCACCGGGGGCGGCCAGCAGACGGTTGAGCACGGTCGTCTTGCCCGCACCGAGATACCCGGTCAGTGCGATCACCGGTACCCGCAGTCCCATTCCTGCACCCTTGCACACGCTCGCGGCCCACCGAACTGCTTGGCGCACCCCCGATGCCGGCGCTGCGCACTGTTACGTGCGGGCCACTGCTCCGTAGAAGCTGACCTGGGCGTCGGTCAGGTCGGTCGGGGTGTTGGCGTCGGGGCGCCAGCGGTGCACCGTGCACAGGCCCGGGTCGAGCAGCTCCAGACCACTGAACAGGCGCAGGATCTCAGCCCGGGAACGGGTCTGGGCGGGGATGCCGCTGGCGCGGTAGGTGGCGGCGAGGCGTTCCATGCCGTCGTCGAAGTCGGCGGTGGCGTGCGTGACGGTCAGGTAACTGCCGGCGGGCAGCGCCTGCAGCAGCCGGCCGACCAGGGCGTGCGGGTCGTCTGCGTCCGGAAAGAAGTGCAGGATCGCCAGCACCGACAACGCGATCGGCTGGCTGAAGTCGAGGGTGTCACGCAGCTGCGGCGCGGCCAGAATGTCCTCGGGGGAGTGCAGGTCGGCGTCGAGATAGGCGGTCGCACCCGCAGCGGTGCTGTTCAGCAGTGCGCGGGCGTGCGTGAGAACAATCGGGTCCTAGAGTGTCGGGTAGTGTGCACGCCGTAGGCCGCGATCCGCACCGACTGCGAGGACTGGGACATGGGCGAGCTGGGCGCCGGATTTGTCAGGGTGTCGACGGGTAGCCAGGATGAGAGCTCACAGATCAAGATCATTGAAGGTGAGGCCACCGAACGCGGTATCACGATCGTCAGGTGGTTTCGGTTGCATGGCTACTCCGCTAGTCATGGTGCGCAAGAGCCTGCCCTACGCGAGGCAATCGCCGATATGCAGCGCGGAGATTACACGATTCTTATGGTTACAGAGTCGTCCCGCCTTGACCGCCGCGAGGATCTTGATGCGCAAGCGGAAATCCTGTTGAGTATTCGGTCGGCTGGTGGTGACATCATCTCGATTTCCGAACCTCAGTTCGGAAAGACAGATTTTGCCGGCCGTATCGTTACTCTCGTTGCCCAGCAAGCGAATGCCGAGAAGTCCATGATGGTAAAATCAACCACCTACCGTGGTATTTCTATGATTATTGCGAACAATGCCCATCATGGTCCGCTTCCGGCGTTCTGGAAGGCGAGGGGGGACCGCTACGGGAAGGCCGCTTTCTGCATCGACCCGGAATCCGTTCGGGACATTTATGAGCGTGTCGCCAGATGTGAATCTTTGCAGTCCATTGCTCGCGTCTACGATCTGTATCCGGGGTCGATCAAAAAGCTTATCGGGTTTGCTGCGAACCATTCGGGTGTTGAAGAGTGCCGCTACACCCATCAGGGTGTTACCGAGACGTGGGCGCACACGGTCACTCCGGTGGTCGACTCGCCGCTGTGGTGGCAGGCTAACAAGGTGCTTGCCGCCAATTTGACGGACGCCCGAGGAAACAGGGGCGGTCGTCCCATCGCGCGAGACGTCAACTGGCTCTCTGGCATTTTGGACTGCCCGTCGTGCGGTGCGAAGCTGAACGTCAATGCTGGTCACACCCCGGCCGGAAACCCGCGCACTCCGAAGCTCCGGTGCGGAGGGCACCCCAAAAAGCGTCTGGCGTGCGGTATTTTCCGGGGGTGCGACGCACAGCCAATCATCGACGCTATCGAGACGATGCTGTCCAGCGACACGACACCCATCCTTGCCTATCAGCGTGTGGCAGGAAACGCGCACACGCTGGACGAGATGCACGCCGAACTCGCCAAGATCAAAAGTCGTCTTTCCGCTACGGACGACGACGACGAACTTGATGAGCTGGTTGCTAGCCGTAAGGCCCTGCGGGCGGCCATCGAACAATTTGAGATTGTCCCTGACTCCTACGACTACGCGGAGACCGGGCAGACAGTCGGCCACATGTGGACAAGCAGCGACACCGACGCTAAGCGGGGAATGGTCCGCGCTATTCAGCGCGCCTGGGGTATGGCGCTTTCCGAGCATGGCGGGGCGTGGGTAATTCAGATTGGTGCGGGCTTCGCGGACACCAGCGGCGCGGACGGAATCGTAGACCTCGGAAACGGCCTTTGCGACCTCGGAAACGGTCTTTGCTTCCGCCGAGCACGTTAAGCACGGAACGGAAATCCATCCTCGCGTCCGCGCCGCAGGTGGCTCACGGGGAAGTCGGAATAACCAGCACGACCCGTCCGGCTTCCACATGCCCGAGCACGTCAGGGAGCCTGAAATCGCGCGCCGCGAGAATCACGACCGTCGGGGCGGATGACCGTGGCGAGGGGATCGGTTCCTGTCCGCTGGTCGGCCTGTGAGGCTCGTTGGTCGGTTCCTGTCCGCTGGTCGGCCTGTGAGGCTCGTTGGTCGGTTCCTGTCCGCTGGTCGGCCTGTGAGGCTCGTTG
>NZ_JAMQQG010000001.1:83884-127786 GCF_023716925.1 Frankia sp. R82 | reverse complement strand
GTCGGTTCCTGTCCGCTGGTCGGCCTGTGAGGTCCGCTGGTCGGTTCCTGTCCGCTGGTGCTGTGACGCTGTGTTGTGGGTGCGCTGGTGTGTGCACGTGGTGGGATGCGTGGGTGCCTATGCGCGCAGGCGCGCACGCGCGCGCGTAGGGCCGGGCGTGCACGCCCCGGTGCACGCGGGTGCACACCGGGTTGCACAGGGGTTTGCACGGGTCTGCGGTGACGCTGTGTCATGACGGCCCGGTGGTGGTGAACCGTCCGGGGGCAACCTGGTGGACGGTGCCGGCGTCTTGGAGTTGGCGCAGCGAGTAGTACACCCACCGGCGGCTACGACCGGTGGCAGTGACCAGGTCGGCCACGCTGGCACCGTCCGGCCCTGCCGCAGCAAGCGCCGTCCACAGAGCATCGTCGGGATCGGCCACACGCTTGGTGCCGTCCGCCGCAGCGAGGGCTTTCGGCGTGGGGAAACCACCGGTAATCCTGGTGACGGTGGCGTCATCGACCAGATAGGCACGGTTGGGGACGGGGGTGTTGTGCTCGGGATCGTAAATCAGGTAGACGCCCGGCAGGTTGAAATAGTCGGTCCGCCACCCGCTTTTATAGGCACCGGCACCAAGAATCAGGTCGGTGTCGCCTCTTTCCCGTACCCGTAGGGCTATCCGGACGTCCATCTGACTGCGGACCGCACCATTACCCATCACGTCCTGCGTGGGCCGTTGGGTGGCGACAATGAGCGTGACGGCAACTGCGCGGCCGAGCCGGGCAATAGAATCGGTGATCGCGATTCCCTGGTCGGGGAGTTCCGCGAATTCATCTATCAGAATCACAAGTGCTTTGTGTGTCCGGTCGGGATGCCAGGTGCGTTCACCACGGGCGGACAGATCGCGGGCCCGTCGCTGCAATTCCTCGAAGGCTTCCGCGAGAAGATCGACCGCGTCGTCCGGGGCGGTAGCGAGCTTTTCGAGGCAGTTGGCCCAGGGGCCTAGTTCCATTCCGCCCTTCAGATCGATTCCCCATAGGGCGACATCCTCGGCCGGTCCGAGTGTCGCCAGAATGGCGTTGACCACTCCCGATTTTCCCGAGCCGACCACGCCCCCAATAAGAGCATGGCGGCGCAAGAGCGTAACAGTGGATACGGTTCCGTCTTCCGCAATGCCGAGAGGCACCGGAACAGTGATGCTCGGCGCGTCGGATGCTCCGGGCCAGGGATTCGGACGGGCCAGCGGATCGGTTTCGGTCACGCGGACGATCACATGGTCTTCCCGGTCGGGATCGCCGGTCACCCGGACACTGTTCGGACGGACACCGAGCATGCTGGCGATTTCGTCCGCGCGGGCAATCGCGGTCCGTGCGGACGTGCCACGGCGTAGGGCCACGCGCACGGTGTACCCGTAGGCATCCACCAGCGCAGACATGACCCGTGAACCACCGAGTCCGGCGTTCTCGGCCAATTCTGGCCAGGCAGCTAGGGTCCGGTCTACACGGACCCGTGCGCGGCGCCTATGGTGCCGCCACCATGGCAACGCGGCGATAAAACCACCGATCACCAGAATGCCCAGCAGGGGGTTGGTGTCAGGTCCGATGATGGCAGCGGCGAGCCACCATCCACCGGCCAGGACGACCACACCAGCCGCATAGGTGCGCTCTGGCGTCCGGTCGTACCTGCGGACTCTCACACCGGCTGTGACCAGTACTAACAGGCCGATGATGATCGTGGTGAGGGGTCCCCATGCCCGATGGGCCAGCGCTGCGGAAAACGCTAGGTAAACCGCGAGGTAAGCCGGAGCAAGTTCGCTTCGGTATTTCCACAGAACACGGCTGATGCCGCTGACCGGATGCGGTCGCCCACGGGTCTGATGCTTTGTTGATTTGCGCATGTAACGGCGCATACGGCGCATATCACGGGCCATTGCCCGCTGGTGACGTGCCGGCATGTGAGCCATCATTTTTCCCCTCGGGAAAGGCGGGGTGCCCGGACATCTGTCCGGGCACCCCGTCCGCTAGAGATGAATGGAGGTGACGAGTCCGAGGATGGGATCAATCACCCGCTGAAACGGGCTGGCCAGCCTGGAACTCGCCAGGTAATAGCCCAACGTCACGCAGACGAATGCGTGGGCAGCGCTCAGGCCGAAAGCACGGATAAGCACGAATACGGCGATGATCAGAATGAGCAGGAAAGAAATAGGAACGATCACTGGTCGGCCCCGTCCTCGTCCTCGTGGAATTCGGTTTCGGATGCCATCCGGGTCGCGTAAACCCATTCACCTTGCGCTGTCTCCCACACGAGGCGAATCACGTCCCGGTGGGCGGAAAGCAGCGCGAAAACGTACCCGAGCGCTCTGGTGCCTTCCTCGTTACTGTCGATGATGTTCATGTAAATGTCGTGGAGAACGGAATCGGCGGTAAAGGTGTCCATGTAAGCGTCGAACGAGTCCGTCGCGTTCGTCCTGAGAATGTCGAGGTCCCGGTTACTGAACACAGATACCGCCCGTCCGAACAGAGTCCAAAGGAGACAGGGAGAAAGCGGGATGCACGCAGAGTAGGGGTGTTGTGCAGTCCCGCGGCGTGGCGTGCGGAGCCTGCGTGCCGATGGCGAAGCCCACCATGAAAACGGCAGTAGCGAGAATCACGAGCGTCGCGAGAAAGAGGGTGAGACGCATGCTCCGGTTCACCTGTGAGTCCACCTGTTCACGGCCCGCGCGGCGAACAACACAAATGTGAGGGCAACGGCGTACCGGGCCATCCCGTGGCCTGGCGTGGTGGCCACCCACACCACCGTCCAGCACGCCATCGCCACCGGCACAAACACCGCAAGAAACCGCCAGAGAGGAATCGCGAGAACAAGCATCACGAGGAAAAGAAAAAGCAGCATGGGGACTCCCGGAAAATCGGGGGTGGGTTTGCGGGTTGCCCCGCCGAACACCACTCATGCTTCCCGCAGAAATGCATGGGCGCAGGTATCTGACGGGGTCATTCCTGGGCGATATCCGGGCGTGCGCCGGACCTCGCTGCCGCCAGACCCGGACGAAACCCGGACGACCAACAGGGGACAAACTGCCCGGACGCAACCCGGACGCAACCCGGACTAAACCCGGATGCGTAATCCGCCGATCACTGTCAGGATGTACCCACGCAAAGGCGTACGCACGGGAAGAGGATCATGGACAGGGAAGACCCGACCGGGAAGGAACTCCTAGAAGATCTTGTGCTGCTCGTTCGGCGCGGCGTACGCGGCCCGGAAGACGTGATCAAGGCCGCCCCTAGGCTGTTGACCCGCGTGCGCGCCACCGGTGGCGAGTGGGCAGAGGCCATGGCCGTTGTGCGGCTGCTCAACGCGGCTACGCACGCGCTCGGCCACCCGCGCGGCTCCGCGCTACGCGCGCTGCTGGCACTCGACCCCGTTCCGTCCCGTGGGCGGGTCAGTCTCACATTGACCGACCGCCGTGGTGACGCTGCCGTGTACTACGACGTGTTCGGTGACTCCTTTCGCAAGGACTACGAGCGGCATTTGCTGTTGGCACTGGCGATAGAAATGCAACAGCGACTCAGACGAGGTGACGACACCACACATGCCGTCCCGGACAAAGCCCACCCCATCTTCACGACTCTGCCCGGTCCGGCAAATCCTCCGCCACCTGCAAGTGCGTTCAAAGCCGCCCGTCATAAGCCCGTCACACCATCGACCGGCGAGTAGACGGCATGCGCATGGCGCGCTTTGAAAGCTACCTACAGCGCATTGTTCTGCCCGATGAGATCATCGAAACCGTCGCGGTCAATGAAGATACCGATTTCCTGCTGAAACCCGCTGGTGTACTGGTGACAACCTGGTCAGGGGAACATGTCGGGCTCACGATGTACCGGAGCGCCTACCCGGGTGACGACGCCCGCAGAGACGAGGTCATCCGCCACGGGCCACTGGTGGGCCGAGCCCACAGCCCACGGCCCCTCAGTAACGATCCAGCCCCCTACGTGGGGTGGGCCACCCACCGGGCGCTCTGTAATGCCGCGTGCACCGAAATATCCGCGATTCGCCAGGAACACCCACTACCCCCATGGGTGACCTACGGCCTACGCATTTTTTTCTATTCCCGCGCCTGGATTTCCGTCCACGTCCATCCCGTAGACCTTGCGTTCGAGGATGGAATCAACTGGAAAAAGTACCTACCTGAAGAAAAACCCCCGAGCATCGACCTCGGAAAGAGGAAGAATCGTGAACGATGAATGGCTGCCCTGGCGCTACAAAGTCGCACTTGCCGCCGCGATCATCATTTTTATTTTTATACCTGGCATCCTCGTGGGTGTCGCTATCGGGCGCGGGTGATTTGGGCCCAATCCGGCACTGACGCGAAAATGAAGAACTGCCCGTGGTGTAGGTCCTGAAAGAGCATCGGCCGGTGCCCCCAACCTGCGGGGGGGCACCGGCCGATCCATGTCAAAGCCGCCATCGGCGCCTACTGCCCGTCCGCACCGTCCACGCGCACATCGTCGCCGTGCCTGTCGGTGCCGGCGTGCAGGTCGGTCCGGGCACCCTGCCCGGGGCGAGTGGCCAACCAGTCCAGCACCGTAGACCGGCGCCACCGTGGCCGGTCCGGGGCGGGAAGCTCGTCAGGGGGCGGAAACCGCCCCGCCGCGCGGTAGTTGCGCATGGTCTTGGCAGAGACACCCGCGATCGTCGCTATCTCGCTGTAGCTCAGAAGCGGGTCATCCACGGTGCAAGACGATATCGGCCGAACTCCATTGAACTTTAGGGCGTAGCGCCCTAAAGTTAGGCGGTCCCGTCCGGTGTGCGACCACCGGACGGGAGATCACACCCCTGACTGACCAGGACGGTGACCATGCCCAGTATCCCGCCCCACAACGACAGGTGGCACAACCCGTTCGACGGACGCCCGTTCGTCTCCCTCACCCACCCCGAACCCGAGATCCACGCGCTGACCCTCGAAACCGGCGCGTCTCTACACGACATGATCGACGTCGTCGCGGCCCTGCCTCGACTGATCTACGTCGACAACCGTCGCCGGACCCCATGGGACAGTGCGGTAACCCTCTACCTCCGCGCACTTCCCGACCTTGGTACACCCCGGTTCGGGGGTCCGTGACGTGGCGGGATGGGTGCCCCCCACAGATGGCACGGCGATCGGCTGGACTCCCTACCAACACGCCTTGTACGTGATCCTGTCCGCAGGTCCGCCCGGACCCACCGGTACCCGCCTTGCCCGTTGCCTGTTGCGGTGTGACCCCCGTAGCGTCGTCGCCATCGCGGACATCATCGAGACAGCACGCAGACCAGCACACCACCCACCCCGCACCACCACCCGGTAACCTCGGCGGGCGCGCGTTCCGCACACCAACTTCGCCGGGCGCGCGCCCCACCACACCAGGTTATGTCGGTTAGCCAAGATTTTCGTAGATGGCGAGGGCAATGGTACGCATGGCTTCGATTCCCAGGGACGCGACATGTTCCGCTGGTATGACGACGCCGTACCAGGTGGCCAGCAGGGCCGCGAGATCGTCAGGGCTCGTGCCGTGCAGCAGCGTGTCGAGCTGCTGATACATGACCCGATCACGTGCTTCTACGTCTGTCGTACTGTCCACCGGGATTCCTCTCAGAATGCGGTGTGACCGGCACGGCACCGGATCGGAAAAGGAAAGGTCTGGTAGCTGGACGAACACACAGTCGCACGCGGCAAGGTGAAACATGCGATCGGCTTTCTTTCGGTGCCGACACGGAATTCTTCTAGTCGTGTATTTCCCACACCGTCCGGGACTCGTCACCGTCCACCGGGTGTGCCGTCACCCGCTTGAGATCAACGCGCGGTGGGATCGCATCGAAACCACCGATAACAATCGTGCTGCGCTGTTCCAAATAGGCTATAGAAAGACCAGTAATTAGGGCGCTCATCGTGTCCGCGATCGGTATTTCGTCGTGGTGGATGACGATGCTTACAATTCCGGGTTCACGAAGGCCGAGAGCCACGTGAAGGACCGTGTCCGGCAGGACCCGGACGCCGGTGTAGTGCAGCAGGCTGGAATCGCTTTCTTTTCTCTCGGGAACTTGCCCGTAGATCAGGCTGTAACCCGCCGGGAAGTTCCCGCGTGAGTGCACCGGTGTGATGCGGATACGTTGCGCTGCGGAGTCGCTGTCGCTGTCGCTCATCGAAACCAGAGCTCCGGACGGGAATTTTCCGTACCGTTTCTGCGTAGCTCCCACAGCCCTGACCTGGTCATCAGCCCTCCGAAATGAACGATCTCTACCCTGTGGTAATGCAGGCGGAAACCACGGAACGCGCGCAGGTCCAGCAGCTCGGGATGGGCCGCACACGTGATGACCGGCCCGTCTCCCGCCCGCGTCGGCTCCTCGCGGAAAAGACGCATCGCAGACGCTACCGCAACCCGTGTTTTCCACAGAGAAACTCCCCGCGGATGCAACGCCACAGCGGAAATATCGATGTTCCGCGCGAGACTTTTCGCGATGTCCGGCAAAGACCGAGGATCATCATGTATCTCAATGTCACCAGGTCTGATCCAAAGCTCGCCGTCGGCAAGGATCGGATTACCAAGATGGGTGAGATGAACCCCGTTTCCCGCCCACGGTTCCAGGGATGGCAAATCCTCTACGGAAAGCCGATGATCCCAGCTCACAAAAACTTTTTCTGCCGACCCGAAGATGGTCACGGGCACTCCGCAGAAAGCCACGCCCGATAGCGTCGTGGCGACATGAGTTCCCACACGGTAACAGTGTTCTCCGTGGAATCATCGTCTACGACAGTCACCTGCCGCGTGATGCCACGCCATTCCCCCGCGTGCGCTGGCAGAACAGCACCCGACGTAACGATCGGTCCGGGAAGCTCCCGAGTACAGGGGGCGTCCATCAACCAGCGCCCCACCGCGAAAGCAATCGCCGTAACCTGCACCGGCACGACGTTCGGATGAATAACAAGACACTGGTCGGATTGGTCCGCGCGGGATCGAACGTGGCGGGTAGAAGAATCGCCGGTCAGCTCAAACGAAAGACACACATGCCTGTTGCCATCCGTGGTCTGCCCACGGCCGGAAATGATGATCCCGTTCAGCGACGGAAGGTCCAGCCGTGGAAGATCACTAACTTGGATACGGATCATGATGGGAACCTCGGGAAGACGGCAGGGAAAGACCGCCCCGCCCGCCATGTGCAGCCGTGCGCCACGAGGGGGGTAGTCGGGCGCCACGCTGGCCACACGACGGACGGAGCGGCAGAGCCCACCGCGCCAGCGACACTGGTGGTCCGATGGGCTGTCTCGGGTCGAGAGCATCGGGCCCTACCCGTCCGACACCCGCGCCACCAGACGGGGCGTGGGCGGACAGGGCAACCGAGCGTCTCCGGTCAGACCAGGCTGATGTCCGCCAGAGACGGACGCTGCGTACGGGAACCCTCAGACATCAGAACTCTCCTTCGAGATGAGATCGGAACAACAACCAGCCCCGCACCGGGACGGCAGACACAACGGTCAGGTCGACGCATCCGTCAGCGTTCGCCGGACCGGACCAGCCGGTGCCACACCCTGGATGCTCGTCACGGTCCGCACCATCCATGCCGCCCGCCTCGACGCGACGGAATCCACCTGCTCGTCGCTCAGCACGGCCAGACCGGACACCAGACGCTCATGCCAGACGCCCAACAGCGCCCGGTACTCCCGGGCATGCTCGTCCAACAACGCGGCAACCTCGTCCCCGTTCCCATCCCAATCCGGCTCGGACGACCGCGTGTACGCCACGGTGGCGATCCGGGCCGACAACGCAGCCATCCGCCGAAGCGCCGTGTCCGAGCCCTGCGTGTACGCGGCGCATTCGACCGCCAACCGCCCGACCTGGTCAGCGGACAACCCGTGCTCGTCGGCCGCGTGCACCTCGGGACCGAACAACTGCCCCACCGGCGCCACACCGAACGCAGCAGCAGCAAGCAAGATCGAATTCACGGGCATGACTCCAAACACCGAGAGATAGAAGGGACTGCCCTACCCGCGATCACCCGCAAGCGTGATCACTCCGAACCGGCACGGCACCGGTCTGGCACGCTGCAGGACGCGGGTAGGGCAGCCATCGAGAGCCGCCCAGTCCGGGAAGAACCGGACGGCCGTCCAGGGGAAGCGAACAGCGAAGCCAGGTTGAAGGCTGATCCGCGACACTCAAGATCACTAGCCCTCTGCTGCATGATCGCTATACGCGACATGTCTTGACGACACACGGTGACGGATAGACTGCCATGTGACGGTTCAGGCGGGCGCGCGTCAATGGCGGAGGTAACCGTGGGTAACGGATCTGGTAAGGCCCGTTACTGTCGGTGTGGCATTCTTCTTGCCCGCGACAATCAGTCTGACTTGTGTGCGCAATGCCAGCGTCGGGCGGTAGAGCTAGAAGCGGGCGCACCCCCCGTACCGCGCGATTTTTGGGAAATATCAGATAAGCTCCGAGATGCCCTCGCGTCGTGGCATATGGGTCGGGTCATTGCCGCTTATCGCCTTCACCCTTACCACGGTGCGCCGTTGTCGCAAGAGCTAGTGGCAAGATGGATGGGTATTACTCAAACCCAGCTCTCGCGTATCGAAAGCGGCCCACCGATATCCGATCTCAAAAAACTGATCCGTTGGGCGGTGGTGCTGCGTATCCCCGAGGTGCATCTGTGGTTCAAGCTGCCCGCCAGTCGCGCGCGCGAAGGATCGGGATCGGCAGGTTGGAAGAGTCCGATACAGGCTAATACCCACGGACTAGAGACCGATGACGTAAAGCCTTTTAGCGTCATTTCTGCTGTGGGTGAGGTGGTGATCGTGGCTGTAGACAGACGAACATTTTTGGCAGGTAGCGGTGCGGGCATTCTTGCCGGAGGAAGAATTATTCCTCTAGCTTCGTATGAGAATGTCTCACCCGAACTGGTTGAACACCTGGCTTCTCAAATAGAAAGCTACTATCTGGCGGAAGCTTCACTCGGCCCTCATGCTGTTATTCCGGCCGTGCTAGTGCAACAAGAACTGATTGATCGACTTCTTGCAATTTCTCGCGGCGAAATCCGCCGCTCCTTGCTGCGCACCAATGTCGCCTATTCTGGGTTGGTGACCTGGCTATACCAGGATGCCGGAGATTTGGGAACCGCCTCTAATTGGGCGAACAAAACTTTGGAACTTGCTCATCGGGTGGGAGATGTGCAGCTTGTCCGGCACGCCCTAACGAACAAGGCGATGATCTGCACAGACCAGGGAGACGGTCCTGGCACCCTTGACCTAGCGCTAGCGGCACTAGCCGATGAAACTTCCCTGTGCGCCAAAGTGCGGGTGCAGGCTATGCAGCAGTCCGCCCACGGTCACTCCCTTGCAAGCGACCGGCGCGGCGCAGATTACGCGCTAGACAAGGCAGAGGCCCTACTCTCCAAAGTAGACGATGACTACCCTTGGTATAACGCCTGTCGGAGAAGTCCGACCTATATACCAGCTCAACGAGCCACCTGCTATACCCGGCTCGGACTCGGGGTCGAGGCGGTGGCATTGTGGGAACAGGTACTCAAAGAACCACCGGCGGGATCTCGACGTGATGTAGGCGTATATCGCGCGCGGCAAGCTGTGGCATATGCCAATGCGGGGCAACCAGAAGCGGCAGCCGGATCCGTGCACGAGGCTGCAAATATCACGCGAGAAACCAGCTCCATACGCCTGCGCCGAGAATTGGCCGCAGTGTGGCCCCACCTCGCCTCATGGCATAATAGTCCAATAGGTCGCCAAATTGGAGAAGTCCTTCAAACGCTTTAGGAGTGTAGGAGCATGGCGCTACGTGACCCATTGTCGACGGAAGAGATCGCCCGTCGACTTAGTCAGCTCTCAGGATGGGAAAAGTCGCCCGATCGAGAGGAAATTCATAAAACATTTTATCTGGATTATTACACGGCGGTTCGAGCGATCAACGATGTTATGAATCCCGCCCGGGAGCTTGAACATCACCCGGATATTGACCTTCGCTGGGAAACGCTCCACTTTAGCCTTACGACCTATAGCGCAGGGCAGAAAATTACGGAACTAGACTTTTTGCTAGTCGAACAGATTGAGAGTGTCCTTGCGCGGTACACCCGTGGTGCTGCCTGACAGGCTTACCGGGCACCACCGGCGCGTGCTTCGCACCGGTGGTGCTGACACGCAGGCAAAAGACCAGGTCGGCGGCCTGCTACTGCGGTCGGCAACGCTGGGCCCTACCGCACAGACCCATCATGAGTGTACACAACCCGACTTGCAACGATCGTTGTCGACGTAGACCACCCGGGCCTGCGGGTCGACGCCCTGGGCCACCTCGTGCAGGTTGGGGCTGGTCGGAATGCCGGTGCCGATGTCGAGGAACTGGCGGATACCGGCCTCGGCGGCGAGATGGCGGGTGACCCGCACCAGGAACGCCCGGTTCTGCTGAGAGGAGATGCGGGCGTTCGGAAAACTGGCCAGCGCCCGCTCGGCCGCCTCCCGATCGGCCGGGAAGTTGTCCTTGCCGCCCAGGTAGTAGTCGTACATCCGGGCTGAATGCGCCTGGTCGGTGCGCAGGTCCACCGGCTCCCGGACGCCGGTGGGCGACTGGTACCACCGCCCCGCATCCAGCCCGGTCGGCGTGCTGCGGCCCGGGTCCTGCGGCCCACTGTCGGTCACCTTCGGGACTCCTCTGCTCGCAAACGCCCACGTCCCTGCCAAAGGCAGCGTAATGGTGTGCGCCTGCGTTGCGGGTTGCCGGTTCCGCACGGAGACGGCGCTGGTCGCTGGCGGCGTCCCGCCCTGGGCCGAACCCGGACCCATGTCGCCAGGATCGCCGCTGCGGTGAGTGGCATGACAGCCGCGCTCACCGCGCCGGCCGGCAGCGCCACCCCGTCGCTGGCCTCGACGGCACCCACGCGAGAAAACCCTTGATTCTGGATAGACAGGGCCGTTGGTAACGGAAATAAATGTGATGCTGCATTGGGCACCTGAACGGTGTCCTGCCGTGACAGCATCCAGCCCGGGTAGGGCGGATGTCGAGTGGTCGGCGCGCCTGGAGATCCACGTCACCAATGTCGGCCAGGGTGATTCCGTCCTGGTGGTCAACCGGGATCTGGCAAGATCACTGCCGCCTCCCTGTCGCTTCCGGCAGAGCCGATCGACTACGTTCCGTATGCGATTCTGAAGAAAGTGTCGCTCGAGAACACGGTGGTCGCGGCCATGCTCATCGACGGCGGCGAAAGCACCTTCGGTGACACGGTAGCCCGCCAGCTGCGCAGACTGGGAGTCCTGCCGGCAACACCGGGGTATGTGCCCTGTTTGACGCTCCTGCTGAGTCACGCCCACTCGGAGCACTGGGAAGGCGTCATCAGGCTCCTGCGTGAGCCGGCGACCCGCACGGTCGACGTCGTGGACCCGGAAACTGGCGAGGTGACCGAGGAGGAGGAATCCTCTTGTGCAGAGCGCCACCGCTTCAGGGCAATCTACTGGCCGGCCTTCGATGGTGGTAACAGAGCGGTCACGGTGGACGGGGTGAGAATCCTGGTTCCGGTGGTCAAGGAACCGCAGCCCTCGGTGAAGGAATGCGCGGAAACCGCGATGACGGTGGCCGGCGCCTTTCCCGTGGCGACCAAGGTCATCACCATCGGCCCCGGTGGGTTGGCACCCGGAGCCGCCACGCCAGTCGAGTCCACCCTGGGCAGGGGTGCGGGCGACCTGGACATCACGGTGCGGGTGCTGGCCGCTGCGCAGGGTATCCGGGAACCAGTGTCCGGTACCTTCACACCGGTCGTCCGGCACGGGGACTCGGTGGACCAGAACGACCGCCCGATCTGCATTCTCATCGAGTACGGATCGTTTCGGTTCTACGCAGCCGGTGACATCGCCGGTGACGGCGGAGAGGTCGGGGGCAACACGGGCGACAACGCGGCGGACACCTCCGGCAGTCACTCGGACGTCGAGTCCCTGCTCGGCGCGGCCGTCATCCGGAGATTTCCGAAGACCGAGACCCCGAAGGCGAACGAAGCCAAGTTCCCGGCGGCCGGTCAGGTGACCCTTCATACGGATCGGGTTCAACCGGTCTCAGGAAGTCGCCTGTCCGGCCGAACGCGCATGGAGCCCTCCGGATGGTGAGACACTGGACGCGATTCGTGCAGTGTAGGCATCTGACCACCTGTAGTATCTGTGGTGTCCGTGAAGCGCGAACGAGGTCGGATGGCTGGAGTTGGATACCCAACTGACAGTGGCGACCCGACACGCTCCGAGAGTATCGGAGTGCGTCGGGTACCCCCGTGGCAGTGCTTCCAGGGGACGGAATCGGGCCCGAGGCCATCAAGCATGCCTTGGCCACGTTGCAGGCACCGGACCTTGGCCTGGATTTCGACGTGTTCGACCAGGTGAGCGCGCAGCGGTACCTGCGTATTGGAGGGGCAATGACCGACGTGGAGATCGGCCGCATCCGCCGCGCGGGCGGTGGGCAGCGCCAGGGAGCAGGGAATCTGCACTCCCGACCTCGGCGGTACGTGCAGTACTCGCGAGGTCGCTGAGGGCGTAGGAGTGCGGTTGCTGTGGGGACAGGAGGATATGAGTCGTGCGCAGTGACGCGTATGTGGTTGGCCTGGAACAGGTTGTCAAGTCCTATGGCAGTGGTCTGGCTGGGGTGACAGCGCTGGATGATGTCAGCCTTGGATTCAGGCGTGGTGGTGCGTTCACGGCGGTCATGGGTCCCTCCGGCTCTGGTAGGAGCACGCTGTTGCACTGCGCCGCTGGTCTGGATCGGCCGACGTCAGGGTCGGTATGGCTGTCGGGGCACGATCTGGGGCAGATGGCGGAGCCGGAACTGACCGAGCTGCGGCGTCGGGAGATGGGGTTCGTCTTTCAGGCGTTCAACCTTGTCGAGTCGCTGACGGCGATGGAGAACATCACGCTGCCGTTTCGGTTGTCCGGGATCCGGGCCGACCGGGCGTGGGTGCGTGGGTGCGTGGGTGCGTGAGGTCGTGGCGCGGACCGATACTTCGCGACGAGATGCCCTCTCCGACGGACTGCGCACCGTCACCATATGCGCCGCTGCCGATACCGGCACAGATTCCTCCGGTGTCTCCGTCCTTTGTTGGCCGCGAGCGGGAGCTGGCTCTCCTGGACAAGCTACTGGAAACGGGCCGAACGGGGTGCAAAGACTGCTGAACTCGGCCGTGAGGGACGCGGACGGTGTCCGCGACCATGTGGTCGAGAGTCTGGGTGACCCCAACGGTGTTCTCGCCCTCATTGAATCGCGGGTTCCTCTCGTACTCCTCTCCATCACGCTCGCCGGACCCGCACCATCTGGCAGTGCTGGCACGCCCGGGCCTTGTCGGGGCTGCTCCCACCCATCCCGGCACCTCCCGGAACCGGCTGCCCTCAGCTCCACCGCCCTGCTGCGACAGAGACAGCGGCGAAGGTTTCCAACCTCCACTCGAAACAACAGCGCCTCATGGCACACGGGTCCGCGACGTCGCCTTCGGTGAAGACCAAATCCAGATCCGGACCGGCAACGCGCCCCAGGTCATGGCCAGCCCGCGCAACCTCGCGATCGCGCTCCTACGCCTGACCGGCGCCACGAACATCGCCGCAGGAATCCGTCACCACGCCCGCCGCCTCGAAGGCCTGCTCGAGGCGATCGTGAATCTTGTTTGCCAACCGATGACTTTGCCTGGGCGCTGCCAGCCGTCCCCGCCGAACTGAATCACGGTAGGTGAACTGGCAAAAGAGCGTGCTGGAAATGCCGACGGTACAGGCCCGGAACGCTGCGGCCGCGCCCCAGGGATGTGGTGCGAGTGGTGGCGCCGGAGCTGATCGCGGCGCAGGTGATCGATCCTGGCTGGTTACCCGTGGGCCGCGGGTGACCGCGCCGCGGCCGGGACCACGGGCGCGACAACTTTCGACAGCCACCTCCGACATCGATCTGCGCCGCGCGCGGATCCCCGTGCTGGACCTCGCCGACCAGCGGGATCTCGGCGAGGGCTACCGCCGACTCGCGGTACTGGACGCAGCCCTGCGCGACACCGCCGAGCTCGGAGCCGAACTGATCCGAATCGGTTACCTCGGGCTGGCCGACGGTGGGCTGCGCCTCGGCGACGAACCGGCCGGACCGTCCCACCGGCTGACCACCTCCGCCCACCTCCGCCGGCCGACCACTCCGCCGAGGCGTTCGGACATGGGACCCACATCCGGTACCACACGTGCGCCGGAGGGGGATTCGTCCGTGGGAGTATGGTTCCGGACGATCTGCAGGTGGGGGCTTGAGGTGACGACCCAACGTTGGCTGATTGATCGGCGCTACGAGCTGGACGCGCTGCCGCTGGCCAAAGGCGCAATGGGCGAGGTCTGGACGGGCCGGGACGTGAAGCTCGACCGGGAGATCGCGGTCAGGTTCGTCCGGTTTCCGGACGGCCAGCTCGATCAGGATCTGGTGCGCCGGTTCGTCCGTGAGTCGCGAATCACCGCCCGGCTCGTGCATCCAGGGGTTCCCGCCGTCTATGACTCGGGGACCCACGACGGGCGCCCGTACCTGGTGATGCAGCGCGTGCACGGGATCAGCGTCGCCGACCTTGTCGCCGAGCAGGGGCCACTGCCGATCGGGTGGGCCGCCGCCATCGGAGCCCAGGTCGCCTCGGTGCTGGTCGTCGCGCACGGCGCGTCGCTCGTCCACCGTGATCTCAAGCCGGCGAACCTGATGCTCGAACCGGACGGCACGGTGAAGGTCCTCGACTTCGGCCTCGCGGTCGGCCTCGACCGGGCCGACCTGTCGAAGATCACCCTTACCGGGCAACACCTGGGCACCCCCGCCTACAGGGCGCCCGAACAGGTCCTCGCCGGACTCAGCACGCCGGCCACCGACCTGTATGCCCTCGGCGCGACGCTGTTCGAGGTGCTGACCGGCCGGCGGCTGTTCGGCGGTCCGTCGTCCCACACGGTTATGTACCGCCAGGTCGAGGAGATTGCGGCCCGGGTCGCCGCGCTGCGCCGTGGGGTGCCCGACGAGTTCGACCAGCTCGTCGCCGACCTGCTGCGCAAGGCCCCGCAGGAGCGTCCGTCGGGCGCGGCGGCGGTGTACGAGGTGCTGGCCCGGGTCGCCGCGGACCTCGAACCGTTGCCCGGAGTCGTCGACCCCGCCCCGACCAACCCGGTGCGCGCCTACGCCCGCATCACCGCCCGGGTGCACCCGGGCGGCTCGCTCGCGCCCGTCACCCCGGTGGAGCCGGTCGGGCCCGTGGGTCCGGCCGTTGCCGTTCCGCGGGTCGGCCCGGTCCGCTCGGCCGGATCGGGCCCGGTGCCGAGGCCGTCGAGGCCGGCAGAGACGGCAGTAACCGCTGGGCCAGCCACGACGGCCGGGCCGACGATCCCGGTCGGGTCGACGGTGCCGGCCGGGTCGACGGTGCCGGTCGTTCCCGCCGCGCGTGACGGGGGGAGTTCCGGCGAGGTCGGCCGCGCGGAGCTGCGCCAGGCTCGGGACGAGGCCCGGGCACTGGCCCGCGCCTCCCGCTACAGCCAGGCCGCCGGGATGCTCACCGAGGCGGTGGAACGGGCCGAACGGGCCACCGGCGTGGCCGGCGCCGACGTGCTTGCGCTGCGCCTTGAACTCGCCGACGTCCTGTTCGACGGGGGGGACTTCCACCGGGCCACCCGCGGCTACGAACTGCTCGTCGGTGAACTGACCCGCCGCGACGACCGGGACAGCGAGCGGCTTTTGCACGTCCGGGTCCGGGAGGCGACCTGCCGGGCGATGACCGGTGATGTCGAGCGGGCGCTGGCGCAGCTCGGCGCGGTGCTGCCCGACCAGGAGCGGGAGTTCGGCGTGGACGATCCCCGGGTGCTCGAGCTGCGCCGCCAGATCGGGCTGTTGCAGCTCGGCGCCGGGCTGCGCACGGCCGCCGGCGAGACACTCACCGCGCTGCTCGCCGACATCGTGCGGATCTGGGGGCCGCAGCATCCGATGGCCAGCGCCGTCGGCCAGCTGCTGCCCGGCACCGACCCGCCCGCGACCACCACCCCGGCCACCGCGCCGCCCGGCGCGACCGGAAGATCCTGACGTCGGCGCTTGACAGGACGATCTACCGACGGGCATTATCGAATGTATGTTCGATGCCTTCGGAGTTCGTGACGTCTTCGGAGTTCGTGATGTGTTCGCGGTCCGGTCGCGTTCCCGGAGCGCGTCCGAGGGCCATCCCGGGTCCGGCCACCCGGTTCCCGCCCCGCGGACCGCGGTGGAAAGCGGTCCGGCGGCGCCGCGGGCCGCTGCCGGCAGTCTGCCACCGAGTGTGGCCCGGGTGGCGGCGAGAACGCGGCTGTCCGCGGAGCTGCTGGCTGCCATCCTGGCAGTTGACGGCCGCTCCCGCGCCACGCTCGACGACATGGAGCGCGCCGACGCTCTGGCCGATGCGCTGCTCACCCGTCGCCGGCAGCGGGCCGGCGGGCAGGGTCCCGCGTTTGCCCGGGCCGGGTGAACCACTTTCGCGCGGCGGTGTGTCGGGCGCAGGATGGTGCGCGGACTACGGGCTCGACCCGCCCGCGGTGTCGGGTCCGGGGCGGGGCCCGGGTTCTGGTCGCGGGGGTCGGCACTCGCCTGATGTCGTGAGCGGATCGGGAGCGTGGGTTGAAGGTCGGATTCGTCGGGGTCGGCAGTGTGGGTCGGCCCATGCTGGAACAGGTTGTCCGCGCCGGGCATGAGGTGTCGTTCCACGCCCGTCGGCCCGAGGTCGCCCGCGAGGTGGGCGCGCTCGAGGCCACCAGCGTCGCGTCGCCTGCGGAGCTCGGCGCCACGCTCGACGTGGCCGTGGTGTGCGTTTTCGCCGACGCCCAGGTCCACGAGGTGTGCGGGGGCGACAACGGGCTGCTCGCCGGGCTGCCGCCGGGCAGCACCCTGGTCGTTCACACCACCTGCCGGCCCGAGACCCCGTCGGAGCTTGCCCGAATCGGCCAGGCCAGGGGGGTCGCCGTGCTCGACGCGGCGTTCAGCGGCGGCCCGGCGGACGCGGCGGCCGGGCGCATCACCCTGCTGGTCGGTGGGGAGGCGGGTGTCCTCGAACGGGTCCGCCCGGTGCTCGCCACGTATGCGTCGCCGATCCTGCACGTCGGCGGGCTGGGCGACGGCCAGCGGGTGAAGCTCGTCAACAACGCGCTGTTCGGCGCGCAGGTCGCCCTGGTCGCCGAGGCCGAGCGGCTCGCCGGCGACCTCAGGATCGATCCCGCCCATGCCCTCGAGGCGATCAGTCACTGCAGCGGTGCCAGCTACGCGCTCGGCACGGTGCGCGCGGCCGGCTCGTCGGCCGGCCTGCAGGCCGCCGCCGGTCGCTACATCGCCAAGGACGTGGCGACCGCGAAGCAGCTTGCCGCCGCCGCCGGCACCCACCTCGGTCTGCTCGCCACCGCCGCCGACACTGTCGCCGCTGATGCCTGAGGTCGAGGCCGGTCCGGGTGCGTCCCCCCAGGAGTTCGGCGGCGGGCTCCCGGCGGACACGATCGGCCTGCTGGCCGGGCTGACCACCACCCGGGCGATCCGGCGCTACCGGGACGAGCCGGTGCCGGCCGAGGCCCTGCGGGCGATCCTGTTCGCCGCCACCCGCGCGCCGAGCGGCTCCAACCGGCAGCCGTTCCGGTTCCTCGTGCTGTCCGACGGTCCGAACGCGCAGGCGGCGAAGAAACTCATCGGTGTGGCGGCCCGTCAGGTGTGGCAGTCCAAGTCCCGCACCGACGGCTACGACGGCGTGGATGCGCCCCCTGCCTCGCCGCGGGCCCGGCTGGCCCGGACGATGCAGCACTACGTCGACACCTTCGAGCAGGTGCCGGTGCTGATCCTGCCCTGCCTGGTCCGCTACCGGGAGCCCACGCCCACCGAAGGTGCCTCGATCTACCCGGCATGCCAGAACCTGCTGCTCGCGGCGCGGGCACTGGGCTACGGCGGAGCCTTCACCAGCTTCAACCTCGCCGCCGACGCGCAGCTGCGGGTCCTGCTCGGCGTGCCCGACGGCACCTTCATCGCCGGAGCGATCACCCTCGGCCGGCCCGCCGGGAACCACGGCCCGGTGCGCCGCCGACCCCTGGCGGAACTCGTCTACGGTGAATCCTGGGGCGAAGCCCCCGCCTGGGCCGTCGACCCGCCCGCAACCGCCTTCACCGCCGCCGGCCCGCCCACCAGCACAGGCTCCGAGCCAGGATCAGGGCCGGAAGCCGGATCCGGGTAGCCAGAGCACAGCACTGATCTCGGTGTCTCGAGGTGCACTCGAGCCGAGGGAGAACGACCTCAGCGTCGAGAGGAGACAACCGTGCAGGAAGTCCGTGGGGTGATCGCCCGAGGCAAGGGCGCGCCGGTCGAGCTGACCACCATCCGGGTGCCCGACCCCGGCCCGGGGGAGGCGGTGGTCCGGGTGCAGACCTGCGGGGTGTGCCACACCGATCTGCACTACCGCGAGGGCGGCATCAACGACGACTTCCCGTTCCTGCTCGGCCACGAGGCGGCCGGGATCGTCGAGACCGTCGGCAACGGCGTCACCGACGTGGCGCCCGGCGACTTCGTCATCCTCAACTGGCGGGCGGTCTGCGGCACCTGTCGCGCCTGTCTGCGTGGCCGACCCTGGTACTGCTTCAACACCCACAACGCGGCCCAGCCGATGACCCTCACCGACGGCACACCGCTGGCCCCCGCACTCGGCATCGGCGCGTTCGTCGAGAAGACGCTGGTGCATGCCGGCCAGTGCACCAAGGTCGACCCGGCGGCGCGCCCGGCGGCCGCGGGGCTGCTCGGCTGCGGCGTGATGGCCGGTATCGGTGCGGCGATCAACACCGGGCAGGTCGGCCGGGGCGACTCGGTCGCCGTGATCGGCTGCGGCGGCGTCGGGGACGGTGCCGTCGCCGGGGCGCGCCTCGCCGGCGCGTCGAAGATCATTGCGGTGGATACCGACCCGCGCAAGCTGGAATGGGCGAAGGGCTTCGGCGCCACCCACACGGTGAACGCGAAGGAGACCGACCCGGTCGCCGCGATCCAGGCACTGACCGGCGGTTTCGGCGCCGATGTCGTCATCGAGGCCGTCGGGCGCCCGGAGACCTACCGGCAGGCCTTCTACGCCCGTGACCTGGCCGGCACCGTCGTGCTCGTCGGTGTGCCCACCCCGGAGATGACGCTGGAGCTGCCGCTGCTCGACGTGTTCGGTCGCGGCGGCGCGCTGAAATCCTCCTGGTACGGCGACTGCCTGCCCTCGCGGGACTTCCCCCTGCTCATCGACCTCTACCAGCAGGGGCGCCTCGACCTCGACGCGTTCGTCACCGAGGAGATCCCCCTGGACGGCATCGAGGCCGCCTTCGCGAAGATGCATTCCGGCGACGTACTGCGCTCCGTCGTCGTTCTGTGAGCCGAGGGGCGCGCTGGAGCGACCGGTCGGCCGCAGGATGAGTGCACCTGCGGCCGACCGGCATGACGGGCAGCCCGTCAGCTTGCCGTGGCCTCCTCGGCTGGCGCCTCGCTGAACCTGCCCAGGTCGTAGGCCCGCTGCATCGCGTCCATGCAGGTGACCAGCGCGGCCGCCGGGTTCAGCTCAAGGATCTCGGCCGGCTCCGGGTAGATCAGAACATGCCCGGCCGGGAAGAAGTAGGCCTCTCCGGCGACCGCCAGCTCCTCCGGCCAGTCGGAGCCCGGGTAAACCGCACGGATTGAGCCCTTGAAAACGTATCCGTAGTGCGGACAGTTGCAGACGCCGCCGGGCAGGCCACCGAGCTTGTACTGTTCCGTGCAGTCGAGTGGCTCGTCGACCGTGGTGTAGCCGACCTCCATGTCACCCCACTGCTCCGATCGGAACGACGGCCCGGAAACCGGCCAGCGGAGGCTACCGGGCTTGAGCTCACTCGGCTTCGCGTGCGGCACGGTTGTTTCCTTTCGATACGGTGCCCAGGACGGCCCGGGTCCATGAAGACGTTTGCAGGAAAACCGGATTCGCTGATATCCGCGAACCGCGGTTACAGCCCGGGTCCGGCGACTGCCGGGCATGGCCTCGCTGCGTCAAGGACCTGACGCGGAGTGCCAGCGGGCGGTCGGGAGCGCGGGTGAGCTAAAACTGTCGGCAAGCTGAAACTGTCGGCAAGCTGAACCGTTGGATGAGCTGAGCCGTTGGATGAGCTGAGCCGTTGGATGAGTTGAACCAGAGTGCCTTACTACGGTTAACTCCATCACTTTTACCGCTTACCTGTCAACCTGTGCTGTCCGTGCTTGGCTGACGCATCTTTCGTGTTCATCCGCAGAACAGGTCCCGTGCTGGATTGGTCCGGTACCTGTCGGGATCCCCCCAGGCGTGCCGTGCGTCCCACGTCCCGCCGGCCGGCCGGACCGACCGGGTGTCCCCGCCGACCGGGCGCGTCCTGCGGCGGTGTCGACGGCGGCACCGTGGCGCGAGAGATGATCCGATGGGCAGAGCACGTGGCGCGAGACCTGTGGAGGATGCGGGACGTGGATGCGGGGCAGGCACGGACACCGGGGGGCACCTGGGAGCATCCACCCGACCCGCCGGCCCCCTGGTCGCGGGACTACGACCACTCCCGGTCGCCGGATCCCGGTGATGCCTGGCCGGTAGGGCCGGCCGGCACCCGGCCGATCCGGCCTGGCGACACCGGGGCGTCAGGGCCCGCCGACGTCTCGTCGACCCGGCGTCCCGACCTGCCGGAAACGGGCAACGCCGCCGGGTCCGTACCCACCGCGGTCGAGCAGCGCGGCTGGCGCGGTCGGCTTGACGCTCTCCGTCGCCGACGAGGCTCGGGCGGCGGCACCTCCGGTGGCGGTGGGTCATCGGGCGGTGCGTCCGGTGGGCTGCCGGCGGCACGCCGGACGGTGCTGCTCATCGTGCTGCCGATCGCGCTGATCCTGCAGTTCGTGGTCGTCGACCGGGTCAGCGTCCAACTGGCCGAGCATGAGATGGCCCGGCAGATCCGCTCCGGTGTGGTGGCCGGCATGGCGTGCGGGACCACCCCGCCGACGGTGCGTGATGTCAGCATCGGTGGCTTCCCGTTTCTCACCCAGGTGCTCACCGGAACCTTCAGCGATCTCGGCATGACCCTGACCGACCTGCCCACACCCGGCCCGCGGATCGAGGCGATCAGCGCCCGGCTACAGGGCGTGCACGTCCCGATCCTCAAGCTGGCCACCGGCGGGGACGGAAAGATCACGGTCGACCGGATGCGGGCGGCCGTACGGGTCACCTACGCGGACCTGAACACCTACCTGGCCAACCAGACCGGAAAGATCCACATCACTCCGGTGGACGGCGGACGACGCCTGGAGCTCTCGGCAATGGTGAACATTCCGCTGCTGGGAGCTCAGCAGGTCGCCGGGATCGTCACCTTCGCGGTGCACAACAACCAGCTGACGCTGGTTCCCAGCGAGATCTCGCTGAGCGGCCTGGTGAACCTCACGATTCCGCTCGGCTTCCTCAGCAGCGCCCTGACGGCCCTGCCCATCCCGTTGGGCGATCTTCCGTTCAACCTGGTTGTCACCACGGCCGAGACGGATGCGACCGGCCTGTCGGTCGCGGCCAGGGCCAGCGACGTCACCCTGCCCTCGATGGACCAGACCGAACAGCAGTGCCAGTCCGCCTCCTGAACCACACCGCCCACCGCCACCGCACCGCCCGCCACCACACCGCTTGGCTGGCTGGCTAGCGCAGGGCGGGAATGACGGATGCGCCGAAGGCGGCCAGGGTGGCAGGTTCGGCGAAGTCGCAGAACCAGGCGTAGACCCGTTCGACGCCCCGCTCACGCAGACCGCCGAAGAAGTCGACGAGCTCGGCGGGGGAGCCGACGACCACGCCGTTCGTGCCGAACCGGCGGGTTGCGGTTGCCGTGACCCGCTCCCGGTCGGCCTCGGTGGGTACCAGGGCGACCATGTGCTGCAGGGACACCCGGGCCCTGCCGGCGCGCGGGCGCATCTCGTCGAACCGGTCGAGGATGCCGACGTGGACGTTCCACCAGTCGGCGTACTCGGCCACGAGCTCCATCGTCCGCGGGCCGGCGCCACCGACGGTGATCGGAATGTGGCCGAGCGGGACGGGCGCCTGCCGGGCGTCGCGCAGCTGGAAGAACTCGCCGTCGTAGTCGACCGGACCGCCCGTCCACAGGGCGCGCAGGATCTCGAGGGTCTCCCGGAGCCGGCGTACCCGGGCTCGCGGTTCGGTCGGCGCCACCCCGTAGGTGGTGAACTCGCCGCCGCGTGACCCCCAGCCGATACCGAGCTCGTAGCGTCCGGCGGACAGATGGTCGAGGCTGACGGTCTCCTGGGCGAGCACGACCGGATGGCGGAACGCGTCACACAGCACCAGCGAGCCGAGTGTGAGCCGGGTGGTCTGCGCGGCCAGCCAGGCATTGGTGATGGTCGCGCCGAACATCGGCTGGTCCTCGGCCAGCGGCGGGGCCAGATGGTCCATTCCGGCGATGCCGTCGAAGCCCGCCGCCTCCGCGGCCCGCGCCCGTTCGGCGAGCCGGTCCGGGGTCAACCGCATCTGCGGCAGGTACAGATGGAACTCCACGGCGATCCCTCCGTCGATGTGCCACTCGGGACCCGCGGTGTGGGCTCCCGCGGCGGGCTGGTCAGCTCTTCGCGGCCAGGCTGGCGGTGCGGGCGGCGACGGCGGCCTGGGCAGCGGTGTTCGACGTCCAGTCGTCGACGAAGGCGCTGGACAGATCCCCGAAGCGGGACACGTCCTGGGCCGCGACGAGGCGCCGCACACGGATGTGTTCACGCACGGCGGGCTGCGGGTTCGCCAGGATCAGGCGGGCCAGCGCCGTCGCCTCCCGCACGTGCTCGCCGTCCTCGACCAGACGGGTCACGAAGCCCGCGTCCAGCCCCTCCTCGGCGCTGAACATCCGGCCGGTGAGGCACACCTCGTTGGCGAACGCCGCCTTGCCGAGCCGGGGGATGAACGAGGCCATCGGCAGACCGATCTTGATCTCGACCACCTGGAAGAGAGTGTTGCGCGCGGCGACGATCGCGTCGCAGAACAACGCGGTTCCCAGTGCGTGACCCAGGCAGTAGCCATGCGTCGCGGCGATGACCGGCTTCCAGTTCACGGTGTTCAGGAAAGCCTCGCGCTCGTGCGCCCGGCCGCCGGTGCTGCCCTCCTCCATCGAGCGCTGCAACCGGTCCTTCACGTCACCGCCACTGGAGAACGACCGCCCCTGGCCGAACAGGATGCCGATCTGCGCGTCATCGTCCTGGTCGAGGCGCTCCAGGGCGCTGATCAGGCCCAGGACGTCCTCGTCCCGCAGGGCGTTGTGCTTTTCGGGCCGGTTGAACGAGAGATAGGCGATTCCGTCCGTAACCTCGTAACCCACCGTCACCGAAATAATCCTCTCGTCACTGCCGGACCGCTGCCGCCAGATCTCCGCTGTCAGACCTCGTCCCCAGGGATCCCTGCCGCTGGAGGGATCCCTGCTACTGGACGGAGCTCTGCCACTGGACGGCTTCCAGCTGAAATCGACATCGATGTCGACATCGGTCAACGTAGCCGTTCCCGGACGCCCCCGCAACGGAACCCGCCCTCGTCACGTCCACCAGCGGCGGGCGTGACGAGGGCGGGGCCGGGATGGGATGCGGACGTGCTACCCGCGGGGCGTCAGGACCACGACCGGAATCGGCCGCGTGGTGCGCGTCTGGTAGACGTGGTAGTTCGGCCACGCGGCGGAGACGATCTCCCACAGCCGCGGCTTCTCCTGCTCGGACGCGGCGCGCCCGAGGACCGGGATGGTCGTGTCCAGCACCTGGATCTCGGCCTTCGGGTCGGCCTCCAGGTTCAGGAACCACAGCGGGTGCGTGGGTGCGCCGCCCTGAGAGGCCACCACCAGGAAGTCGTCGCCGTCCTTGGCGAAGATCAGCGGAGTGGTCCGCGGCTGGCCCGACCTGCGGCCCGTCGTGGTGAGCAGCAGGATCGTGACGCCGTTCCAGATGTAGCCGACCTCGCCGTTCGTCTCACGGTAACGGGCGACATGCTCGGCGCCCAGCAGGGTGGCATCCGGCGCGGTGTAGCCGGGTTCTCCAGTCGTCATCTCTATCTCTGCCTCTTGTCGATGGGCGGGCTGATCGGGGACCTAGCCGAACAGGACCGGGATCTCGGTGACCCCGCGCTCGTACAGGCCGATGAAGCGGGGCGCCTCGGCGTCCGGGTCCAGGCGCAGGTTCGGCAACCGGTCGAGCAGGGCCGAGATGCCCGCGCGGATCTCTGCCCGGGCCACGTGCATGCCCAGGCAGATGTGTGGGCCGCCGCCGAACGCGAACGACGCCCGGCTCTTGCGGGTGATGTCAAACTCGTCCGGATTGTCCCAGCGGGCCGGGTCGCGGTTCGCCGAGGCCACGTTCAGGTGCAGCACGGCGCCCTTGGGCAGCTCGGTGCCGAAGAACTCGATGTCCCTGGTGACGTACCGGGAGAACATCGGGTCCGTGGGCACCCAGCGCAGCGACTCCTCGATGGCGGGGCGCAGCAGCGCCCGGTCCTCGCGGATCTGCGCGAGCAGCTCGGGCCGCTGCAGCAGGGCGGCGAGCGTGATGCCCATCTGCTTCCAGGTCGTCCCCGACCCGGCGTTCAGCAGCAACAGCGCGAAGGCGTAGATCTCGGCGTCGGACAGGTGATGGGTGACGCCGTCCTCGTCCTTCAGGGTCGCCTGGACCAGGATGGAGATCAGGTCGTCCTTCGGCTCCTCGCGCCGCGCGGCGACGATCGGGGCCAGCCGCCGGACGACCTCCGGCGCGTCCTGCAGCACGGCCCGCAGGTCCAGTGCCTCCTCCGGCGGAATGCCGAAACTGCCCGTGATCGTCAGAACCGGGATCGCCGCGCAGAAGTCGACGTTCAGCTCGGCCCGGCCGTCCTCGACGAAGTTGTTGATGAGTTCCTGGACCGCTTCCTGGATCCAGTTGATGAGCCACCACTGGGCCTTTGCCGGCACAAAGGACGGCTGCACCAGGCCGCGGTAGCGGCGGTGCTGATCGCCACCCATGTAGATCATGCTGTTCTCGAGCTGGGCGCCGCTCGTCGGGTCGACGGCAGACCCCGACGAGGCGAATGTCTCGGAATCGCGATAGGCCGCGTCGAGGGCCGCGTAGGTGAAAGCGGAGAAATGCGGCCGGTCGGCCTCGGGGAGGCCCTGGAACATCGCCTCACCCGGATAGCCGGTCAGCTTGTGCACGGTGCCCTCGTGTACCGGCGCGCTTTCCCGAAGCTTCGCCCAGATCGGGTACGGGTCGGCCTCGAAGTCGCCGCCCGTCCACACGTTGGCCGCGCTGCGCAGGTCGAAAAGGGTTTTGATCCGCTCGCGGTCCAGGATGGCCGTGGTCATGTCAGCTGCTCACCTCCGGCGACAGCCACTCGCGTAACTTCGCCGCTCGCCTCGTACGTGTCATCAGTGTCGTTGTTTCGGGTAGCGGGTCATCTCGTCACCTGTTGCTCGACGCTGCCCGGACTAGGACCCCACGGGCCGCGGCATGGCGCGATCCACCTGTGGCTGCGGGAGCGCCCCGCGCAGCTCGACCATCCGGTCCTCGGCGCGGGGCGGTCCAGACCACGACGTCGCTGGTGGTGGGCGCCACCACCGGCTCGGCGGCCGTGCCCACCAGCAGCATTCGTCTCATACTCCAGTGGATCCGTGGGCCGCCGTGCTCGGCGTACCACCACTGGCGCTGTCCGTGCCCTCGCCGGGAGCCCAGCTCAGCGCGCCGACCGGGCAGGCGTCGACCGCGGTGTCGACGTCCTCGGCCGAGTCACCCGCCGGGTCGACGATGATGGCCTTGCTCTGCTCGTCATGCGCGAACGTGTTCGGCGCGTAGACAAGACACATGCCGCTGCCGAGACACAGCTCCCGGTCGACGACGACGTGGCCCGCCACAGGTCAGACTCCGCTGGTGACGGTGGCGGCGACGGGCGGCTCGGCCGGGGTGAACCGGTAGAGGCGCTCGGCGTTGCCACGCAGGATCTTGTACTGGAGCTCGTCCGGCAGGTGCTGGATCCGGCTCTGCACGACCTTGATGCTGTCCGGCCACGTCGTGTCCGAGTGCGGGTAGTCCGTCTCGCACATGAGGTTGTCCTCGGGGATCTCCCCGATGCTCGCGATGCCGTGCGCGTCGTCAATGAAGCAGCCGTAGACGTGGTTCGCGAACGTCTCCCGGACGTTGAAGGTGTCCAGGTCGAGGTCACCGGCGCCGGCGTGGGTGTCGAAGCGCCCGCCCCGCTTGACCCAGTGGCGCTGCTTGTCGACGACCTGCTCGGCGCGCTCCAGGAAGTACGGGATCCAGCCGACCTCACCCTCGGACAGGGCGATCTTCAGCTTCGGGAACCGCTGGAACATGCCGCTGAACAGCCAGGCCAGCATCGTGCCCGAGGTCCGCGAGGCACCCCAGGTCAGGTTGGCCATGAACGGCGCGTCCTTGCTGATCGCCGGCAGCTGCGAGGACGAGCCGACGTGCATCGAGACGACCATCTCGAGCTCGTTGGCCGCGGCCATCACCGGGTCCCAGTAGTGGTTCGGGTCGTGGATGGTCGGCAGACCCAGCGGCTCGGTGTTCTCCGAGAAGGCGAAGGTGGTCGCGCCCTTGGCGGCGCAGCGCTCCATCTCCCTGGCGGCCAGGGGCGGGTCCCACATCGGGATGAGGATCAGCGGGATGTAGCGGCCGGGCGCCACGGCACACCACTCGTCGATCATCCAGTCGTTGTAGTGCTGCAGGCACTCGAACCCGAAGGTGCGGTCGCTGGCCTCCATGAACAGCTGCCCGCAGAACCGGGTGATGGTCGGGAAGCACAGCGAGGCCAGCACGCCCGCGCGGTCCATGTCCTCGAGCCGGGCCTTGGCGTCGTAACAGCCGGGCCGCATCTCGCTGTAGGGCAGCGGGTCGGGGCTGAACTCCTCCTTCGACTTGCCGACGACCGCCGACAGGCCGGAGCTGGGGAACTTCTTGCCGTCATAGACCCAGAAGTCCATGCCGGAGTCGTCGATCTCCATGTGCGGCGCCCGGTCGCGGTCCTTGGCCGCGACCCGGTCGGTCCACACCGTCGGCGGCTCCAGGACGTGGTCGTCGACGGAGATCAGCCAGTCCAGGTTGAGCTCTGATGCCATTTCCTTGTTCCCTTCCCTTTGTTCTCTCGGCCGCTACCCGGCCGGAGTGGAATCCCCCCGGAGGGTCATCGGCCGAAGCTGGTCAGGTCAGCGGTCCGACGGTGAGGTTCTTGATCTCCTGGAACGCGCGGATGCCGTCCGGCCCGCGTTCCCGGCCCAGACCGCTCTGCTTGTACCCGCCGCTGGGGGCGTAGGCGTTCAGCCCCGCGCTGGCGTTGACGTTGACGGCGCCCGCCCGGATGCGCCGGGCGACCGCGGTGGCCGCCGCGACGTCGGCACCGTAGACCTGGCCGGACAGACCGTAGATGCTGTCGTTGGCCATCCGCACGGCCTCGTCGACGTCGGTGTAGCCGATGATTCCGAGCACCGGGCCGAAGATCTCCTCCTGCGCGGCCGGGTTGGTGTTGTCCGGCAGGTCCAGCACGGTCGGCTCGAAGTAGTAGCCCTTGTCCAGGCCCGCCGGCCGCCGGCCGCCGGTGGCCACCGTGGCGCCGTGTTCCTGGGCGAGCGCGACGAACCGTTCGCAGCGCTCCCGCTGCCCGGCGCTGATCACCGGGCCGATCAGCGTGCCCGGCGCCGCCGGGTCGCCGACCGTGAGCTGCTGGTAGGTCGCGGAAACCGCGGCGACGACCTCGGCCTTGCGGTCGGCCGGGACGAACATCCGGGTCGCGGCCACACAGGCCTGCCCGGCGGTCGCCGCGACCACGGCCGCACCACCGCGGGCGGCGGCGGCCACCGCGTCCGGCAGGTAGATCTGCGCGGACTTGCCACCGAGTTCGAGCGCCACCCGCTTCACCGTGGCCGCGGCCTGGGCGAGGATCGCCTTGCCGACCGCGGTGGACCCGGTGAACGACACCAGGTCCACCGCGGGGTGGGTGGTCATGAGTTCCGCGCCGGCCGCACCCGACTCGATCAGCACGCTGAGTACGCCCGGGGGCAGCCCGGCGGCCTCGGCCGCCGCGCCGAAGACCAGCGAGGAGATCGGGGTGAGCGGGCTCGGCCGCAGCACCACCGAGTTACCGGCCGCCAACGCCGGGATGATCTTCTGGATGCCCATGATGATCGCCGCGTTGTACGGGGTGATCGCGGACACCACGCCGACCGGCTCGTAGCGGCGCACGCTCAGCTTCGTACCGCCGGCGACCAGCTGGTTGACCGGAACCGGGTTGAAGTCCTCCGCCGGCAGCGACAGATACAGCTCGAGCGTCTCGCGCCCCAGGGTGATACTGCCGTCGATCTGGACACCCTCGGTGAAGAACCGCGGCAGGCCCGCCTCGGCGATGATTGTGTCGGCCAGCTCCGCGCGGGTCGCCACGATCGCGTCGAGGAACACGTTGAGGATCCGGGCCCGCTCCCGGGGCGCCAGATCCGCCCACACCCCGGAGTCGAAGCTCTGGCGCGCCGTGACGATCGCCCGCTCGAACTCGGCGGCCGGCGCGCTCACCACCTCGGTGACCCGCGACTCGTCGGCCGGGTTCTCCACGGCGAAGGTGTCGCCGCCGTCGATCCACTTCCCGGCGACGTACGACGACGTCTGAGGTATCAGTGCCACCGACCTGTCCCTTTCCTTCGCTGGATGACGGTTGCGGCGTCCCCGCCGTGAACCGGGCCTACCGGCTGACCCACCGACCTGCCAGGCGCCGCCGGGTTGGTACGACCGGTGCGGCCGGCCGGGTCAGAAGGGATCGACGCTGTAGACGACCGCCCCGCCGTAGTGCGGCGAGGACTGGCAGGCCACGGCCAACGTCGCCGTCGCCCGCTGGCGGTCGCCGGCCCGACCGGCCAGCTGCAGGTAGCACTCGAGCATTTGCGGGATGCCGTGCATCCGGCCGTTGCCGAGCGCGCCGCCACCGGAGAGCACCGGCAGCCCGTCGGGTCGGTCGCTGTCGATCCGCCCGTCCTGGACGAACCGGTGCGCCTCGCCGACCGGGCACAGGCCGAGTGACTCGAGCCAGAACCAGACGAACGGTGAGAACCCGTCGTACAGCTGGGGCAGGTCGACCTCGCCCGGTTTCACCCCGGAGCTCTCCCACAGCCGCCGCGCCGTGTCGAGGCCCGCGGTCATGATGTCGTCGAGCGGCCAGTGCAACGGCAGCCGGTTGTTGGTCTTCGGCACGGCGTGGGCGTAGCCGGAGACGTACACCGGCCGGTTCGGCCCGTCCACCGCGCGGTCCGCCGAGGTCAGGACGAACGCCGCCACCCCGTCGACCGGGATGTCGCAGTCGTAGCGGCAGATCGGATCGGTGAGGGTGGGCGCGGCCAGGTACTGCTCGGCCGTCAGCGGCTTGCCGTACCAGTAGGACCAGGGGATCCGCGCGCCGTTCTTGCGCGCCTCCACCAGAACCGCGGCCATCGCCTCGCGGGTCGCGCCGTAGCGCTGGAGGTACTCGTTGTACGGCAGGGCGATCATCGCCAGCGGACCGAAGTAGCCGGTCGGCGCGGTCCACTGCGCCGGGCCGCCGAAGGCGTCCGTCGCGCTGGCGTGGTAGCTGCCCCTGGGGTTGTGCAGCGACCGGTAGAGCACCACGTGGTCGGCGGCACCGCTGACGATCGCGTTGACCGCCAGTGCCACCGAGCCGGACACCTGCCCGACGCCCTGGAAGCCGGCCACATAGCGGGGCGAGGCACCCAGGCGTTCGGCAAGCCAGGTGGTGGTCACGGTGTGCACACCGTCTTCGATGGTGTGCGAGCCGGCGGACGGGAACAGGGTGGCGGCGACGATCCCGTCAACCTGCGCTGGGACGAGCCCCGCGTCGGCGATCGCCGCCCGGACGATGTCGACGGTCAGCGCCCCCAGCGGGCGTGGGTTGTGCCGTTGGACGACGCTGTGCGCGTAGCCGACGACGGCGACCTTGTTGCTGGACGTCAGTCTGCCGCTCATGCGTCCTCCTGTCCGTCGGCGAGGACGAAGGCGGGGATCGAGACGCCGTCCGCGACGTCCTCGAAGGCCACCCGGACGGGCGTGCCCAGCCGCACGGGACTGTCCGGGCCGTCGAGTAAGCGCCCGATCATCCGTAACTCCTGCTGCTCGTCCAGTTCGACGTCGACGAGCAGGTAGGGCAGTTCGGCGTTGAAACCCGGCAGGAACGACTGCCGGACGACCGTCCAGGACCGGATCCGGCCCCGGCCGCTGACCGGCTCGAACACGAACTCCGGATCGGTGGCGTCGCAGTGCGGGCACACCTGGTCCGGCGGGATCGTGAGTGACCGGCACCGGGCACAGCGGGCGGCGGTGAGCATATGGCGAGCCGTCGCCGCCCAGAACGGGGCGGACTGTTCGTCCGGCACCGGCACCGGCCGCGGGGAGCCCGCGGCGGGCGTGCCGGTGCCGGCACCGGCGGGCACCGGCACGCCCGCCGCACCCGCAGTGCCCGCCGGGATCACGGCAGCGCTCCCGCGTCCTTGAGATCGGAGATCTCCGCCCAGCTGTAGCCGAGCTCCAACAGCACCGACTCGGTGTGCTCGCCGTGCTCCGGCGCACGGTGCAGCTCGGGAGCCCGGTTGTCGAACTGCACGGGGACGGCGGGCAGGGTGTACTTCAGCCCGTCCTCGTCGACCTCGCCGAGGTAGTCGTTGGCGAGTACCTGCGGGTCGGTGAGCAGCTCCTCGACGGCCTGGACCGGCGCCCACGGGGCGTCGATCCCCGCGAGCAGCTCCTTCCACTCGGCGTAGGTGCGCCTGGCGAACTCCGCGTCGAGCACCGCGATGCACTCCGTGCGGTTTTTCGCGCGGGCGGCGAGGTCGACGAAGCGTGGGTCCTCGATCAGGTCCGGCCGGTCGATCAGGCGGCAGAAGTCCGGCCAGTATCGGTCCGGCTGCAGGAACACCAGCTGGATGTGCCGGTCGTCGCTGGTGCGGTAGCTGCTGACCAGCGGATTGGGCATCTGCTCGCGGCTGGACAGCGCCCGCGGCTGCTGACCCTGGAGCGCCGAGAGCACATCCGAGGACAGCGTCCAGATCGCCATGCCGAGCAGAGAGACGTCGACGACGGAACCCTTACCGGTGCGCTCGCGGCGCAGCAGTGCCGCGGCCATCCCGAACGCCAGCGCCATCGCCCCGTTGCGGTCACCCATCGCGCCGCGCTGGCCGATGGGCTGGTCGCGGTCGGCGGGGGTCAGGACGTGGGCGAGGCCGCCCCGGGCGAAGAACGCCGAGGAGTCGTAGCCGGGCAGGCCGGCATCGGGCCCGCGGGAGCCGTAGCCGTTACCGCGGGCATACACCAGCCCGGGGAAACGCGCGGTGAGGCTTTCGGGATCCAGACCGAGCCGCTCGAGCGCGCCGGGGCGGACGTTGGTCAGGAACACGTCGGCGGTCTCGAGGATCCGCTCGAGGATGGCGCGGCCCTGCTCGTTGCGAAGATCGAGAGCGACGGAGCGCTTGCCCCGGTTGGCCAGCGCCAGCGACATGTTCACCCCGCCGGCATCCGTGCCGATGCCCTGCGTCGCCAGGGCCCGGTACGGGTCGCCCTCGGGGCGCTCGATCCGGATGACGTCCGCGCCCCAGTCCGCCAACAGCGCGCCGGCCACGGGAACGAAGACCCATTGCGCCAGCTCGACGACGCGTAAGCCCTCGAATGCACCCTGGTCCACGGTGACCTCTCCTCTGGCGGCGGTTAGATCAACTAGCTGTCAGCTTGCCGATAGATGCTAGTATTTCAACAGGCTTGCGGAAATCGTAGCAACAAGCTGCTGTCGATGCTAGTGGAACGGCCGCAATAATGTGAGCCGCGGCACCGATCGATCGCCACGTTGCCGCGCGTGTCTGATTGACATCTCTCTGAATATCTGCTAGCCATCTAGCTATCGATCATGATGCGCTTGGGTGTCGACGCGCGGGGGTGGTCGTCGATCTGCGGCTCGGGTCGCGTCGAACCCTGGCGGGGCCACCAAAAAGACGCTAACATTCCATCAACATCGCTATAATGCTAGCGCTGTTGCCATGTCGGCGCTGGTGTAGCGCTGGCACCGTTGTCATGCCGGCACCGTTGTCATGCTGGCAATGTGAGGTGGCGTATGGCTTTATCCCAGGACCGTGCCGTGCCGATTCCCACCGATCTGGCGCGGTTACAGTCGCCGGAGTGGCTGAACCTCGCCCTCGCCGAACGCTTCCCGGGCGTCCGGATCACCGGAGTTACGCCCGGGCCGATCGTCAGCCGGGTCTCCACCAACGCCCGCTTCGAGATCGAGGCCGAGGACGGGTTGCCCGAGGGCCTGTCCGCCCATCTCTGCGGCAAGGGCTACTTCACCGAGGCCGGTGCCGGGGCCCGGTCAACCGGAGCCTTCGAGGTCTACTTCTACCGGGATCTGGCCGCCGCAACCGGTGTGCGCACCCTGAACAGCCTGTACGCGGACATCGACCCGCAGACCCAGGACAACGTGATCATCACCGAGGACGTCGTCGCCCAGGGCGCCCGTTTCCTCGAACCCACCAGCGAGTACGGCCCGGCGCAGGTCGCCGAGAGCCTTGCCCAGCTTGCCCGGCTGCATGCCGCCACCTGGCTGAGCCCGAAGCTTGCCGACGTGCCCTGGCTGACGCCGCGGCTGCACGCCATCGCCGACGTCCGGGGCGTGGAGGTGATCCGTACGGTCAACTTCGACACCGAGATCGGCGCCGGTGTCCCCGCCGAGGTCCGCGATGCCGAGCGGCTGGCCGCGGCCTACCGGGCGCTGGTCGAGCGCAGCAGCAGAGCCACTCCCTGGTCGGTGATCCACGGTGACGCGCACGTCGGCAACCTCTACCTCCAGGCGGACGGCCGGCCGGCGCTGCTGGACTGGCAGCTCACCCAGCGTGGCCCCTGGTACCTCGACGTCGGCTACCACATCGCCTCGACGCTGACCGTCGAGGACCGCCGGATCCACGAGCGGGACCTGCTGCGCCACTACCTCGACCACCTGCGCGCCGGCGGGGTCGAGCCGCCCGGCCAGGACGACGCGTGGCGTGCGCTGCGCGGCGGCATCCTGCACGGCTTCTACCTGTGGGGGATCACCCAGATCGTGGTGCCGAAGATCCGGTCCGAACTGCTGCGCCGCCTGGGCACGGCCGCGGCGGACCACGACGCTCTCACCATCGCCGATCACTGAACTGTCGCCGGCCACTGAACCTTCGCCGGTCATGAACCCCGCCGGTCACCGAACCCGACGCCATCGGTTCGGCCCGGCCGGGCCCCGCCCGTGGTCTGTTCCGACCTGTGCTCACCCATCCGCACACTGCGTCAACGAGGAAGCCGTCGTGTCAGAAAAGCCTGTCGTGTCAGACAAGTCTCCCGGGTCGGACCAGCCTGCCGGGTCGGACCAGCAATGGGTCACGCGTGCGGTTCCGGCGCACCTGGCGCAGCGATACCGGGCGGACGGCCTGTGGGGCGACGTCCCGATGGGCGTGCGGATCGAAAGCGCGCTGCGCGAACACGGTGATCAGATTCTGCGGGTCCACTCCCAGGAACGGCCCTGGGAGGGCACCTTCGGCGAACTGCGGGAGCGGGCCCTGGCGGTGGCCGGTGGCCTGCGGGCCCGCGGGGTGGCAGCGGGAGACGCGGTCGCCTTCCAGCTGCCGAACTGGGCCGAGGCCGCGGTCGCGTTCTACGCGACCTCCTTCCTCGGCGCCGCGGTCGTCCCGATCGTGCACTTCTACGGGGCGAAGGAGGTCGCGTACATCCTGCGCCGGACCAGGGTCACCGCGTTCGTCTCGGCGGCGCGGTTCGGCCGGCGCGACTACCTGGCCGATCTCGCCGAGGCCGTCACGGACCTGCCGTCGCTGCGGGTACTGGCCGTGGTCGGCGGGGATGGTGCGCCGCTGCCGGCCGGCGCGGTGCGGTTCGCCGAGCTCGAGGCGTCCGTACCGCTGGCCGAGATCGCCCGGCCCGACCCGGACTCCCCGGCCGTCATCGCCTACACCTCGGGTACGACCTCGCAGCCCAAGGGCGTCATCCATTCGCACAACACCATCTGTGCCGAGGCGGACCAGCTGCGGGCCATGAACTCCGGCGGCGGCGTGGACCACCTCACCGGCACACCCGTCGGCCACTTCATGGGCATGCTGGGCGCCCTGCAGATGCCGGTGCTGGGCGGTTCCCAGGTCAACATGATCGACGTCTGGGACCCGAAGCGGGTGCTGGAGATCGTGCTGCGCTATGGGCTGGCCACCGGCGCCGGGTCGACCTACTTCCTCGCCAGCCTGCTCGACCATCCCGACCTCACCCCCGAGCACATGCGCTACCTCGCCTACGTGGGCCTGGGCGGCGCGGCGGTGCCCGAGGCGTTCGCCGACCGGGCGACCGCGGCCGGCACGTCGGTGGTCCGCATGTACGGCTCGACCGAGCATCCGTCGATCACCGGCACCCGGCACGAGGACGACCGGCACGACCGGCTCTACACCGACGGCCGACCGCTGGCCGGCGTGGAGATCAGGCTGCTGGACGACGAGGGCCAGCCGGTCGAGGTCGGGGTGCCGGGAGAGATCTGGTCGCGCGGCCCCGACCTGTGCCTCGGCTACACCGACGCCAGCCTCAACGCGACGGTGTTCGACGACGAGGGCTGGTACCGCACCGAGGACGTCGGCGTCCTGGACGACCGGGGCTGCCTGACCATCACGGATCGCAGGAAGGACATCATCATCCGGGGTGGCGAGAACATCAGCGCGGCCGAGGTCGAGGAGCTCATCCTCAAGGTGGTTCCGGAGGTGCTCGAGGTCGCGGTCGTGGCCGTGCCCGACGAGCGGTTCGGCGAGAAGGCCTGCGCGGTGCTGCGGCTGGCCGCGAACGCGACCGCGCCGACGCCGGAGGCGCTGCGGGAGCGTCTCATCAAGGGGGGCCTCGGCCGGCAGAAGACACCGGAGTACGTCCAGGCCGTCTCGGACTTCCCCCGGACCTCCACCGGAAAAATCATCAAGGCCACGCTTCGGCGCGAGGCCGCAACCCGCCTGGCCTGACCACCTGGTCGAGAGCCGGGTCGACGGCAACCCATCGGCGGGCTGCTAGTATATGGGCGACCTGTCTGAAATACTAGCGAAGCTTGTTACGCTTCGCGCCATCCCCTGGGGATGAACATGCCGATCAACCCGTCCCCGGCCGTCCTGCGGGCCGGTCAGCTGCTGTGGCTCATGGCACGGCACCCCTCCGAGTCCTATTCGGTCTCGGAGCTGGCCAGGGCCGTGGACATCCCCCGGGCCACCTGCGATTCCATTCTGCAGGCGCTGGCCGAGCACGGCCTTGTGGTCCGCCGCGAGCCGGGGCTGCGCTACGAACTGGGTGCGTTCTGCATTGCGTTGGGTGATGTGACCCGGGTGGGCAACCCGACGCTGAGCGCCGCGAGCCGGGAGGCGGAGGAGCTGGCCCAGAAGCTCGGCGCCTGCGTGGCCGTGTCGGCCCGGGCCGGGACGCAGACCCGGGTGATGTCGGTGTCCGACTGGGGGCCGCCGCTGGGTATGCGGCCCCGGCCCGGCCAGTCGATGCCGTTGGTGCCGCCGTTCGGCGCGGTGCTGGTCGCCTGGAGTGAGGCCGACTCCGCCGCCTGGCTCGCCCGGGCCGACGACGCCGTGACGAGCGGCCAGACGCGGGCCTGGGAACAGGCCCTGCAGGCCATCCGGGCCCGTGGCTACAGCATCACGGTGGCCCGCGGCGACATCCCCGACTTCGCGACCGCCTTCTCGCTGATGGAGTCCGCGCCCGACATGGGGGCCGCTCGCCGCCAGCAGGAGGAACTCGTCGACCTGATGCAGCACACCGAGTACCTGGTCCTGGTCCCCGAGCTGAACGACGGGGTGAGCGTGCGGATGACCCAGGTCTCCGCGCCCGTGCTCGACGTCGCCGGCCGGGTCGTCGCCGCCCTGATGCTGCTCGGCCCGAACTACGACCTCACCAGCCGCGAGATGCACGCGCTTGGCCGCCAGGTCGCCGAGGCCGCCCAGCGCGCCAGCAAGGCCGCCGGCGGCGGGGCGACGAGCAGCTGACCCGGGAGGGCGCGGCACCTCGCATCAGTGCGCGCCGACCAGACGCAGCGCGAACTGGCCGTACTGCCAGACCACCGCGTCCTCGTCCGGTGAGGTCTCCTCCCGGAACCACACGGCCACTCCCATCCCCAGGTCAAGGATGGCGTAGGAGGCCAACTGCGCGGAGGTCACGTCGAACCGGCCGGCCTGGATGCCCGTTTCGATCAGGTCCCGGAAACAGCGCTCGTAGTCGGCCCGCAGTGCCAGCACCCGGGCCCGTCCCGGCGCGACGAGGCTGCGGATCTCCCGGTTGCCGACGAACGCCTCCCGCCGGTGCCGCGCGTGATAGCGCACATGCGCCTCGGTGGCCCGGCGTAGCCGCTCGACCGGATCATCCTGCGCGGTACCGGCCAGGCCGGCCAGCGCCGACCGGTGCGCCGCCAGCAGCTCCTCCATCGTCCGCGTCATGATCTGGGCCAGGATGTCCTGCTTGGACGCCACATGCCGGTACAGGCTGGGCCCGCGTACCCCGACCGCGGTGCCGATGTCGGCCATCGTGGTCGCCTCATAACCAAGACGGGTAAAAAGATCGAGAGCGGCGGCCAGGATCTCCCCGGAACGCGCCGAGCCGGTCCGTCCCACTCCTCGATCACCTCCCACCGTCGAGCGGCGCCGTCGGACATCGCGCACCGCCGCCGCGCGTCGAACCTTCGCTGCTAACAGGCGATAGCGCGGCGCTGCTCGTTGGAATGCCCTGATGGTAGCGGGGACCGGTTGCGGGCTACGAAAGCCGCTTCTAGGATTTCGCTAACGACCATTAGCTGCCTGCCCCGGACGCTGCCCGTCCCGGGCACAGCCGGTCCGGGACAGCTGTTCACCCGCACCTGCCAGCAACGCCGCTCCGGTGGAGACCTGATGACCATTGACCTCGCCCCCGAGCCGTTCGTCGCCGATCTGGCCCAGCGCACCGCCGCGTTCGTCCGCGACGTGGTGCTGCCACTCGAGGCCCGTGACGGTGTCGTCGCCCCCACGTCCGAGCGGCGCCGTGAGCTGCAGGACGCCGCCCGCGCGGCCGGGGTGTTCGCCCCGCACGTCAGCGTCGAGTACGGCGGTCACGGGCTGGACATGCGCGGGCGCGCCACCGTGTTCGAGGAGGCCGGCTACGCGCTGCTCGGCCCGCTCGCGCTGAACATCGCCGCGCCCGACGAGGGCAACATGCACATGCTCGAGATCATCGCGACCGACGAGCAGAAGGAGCAGTACCTGCGGCCACTGGCCACCGGCGAGATCCGCTCCTGCTTCGCGATGACCGAACCCGCCCCCGGCGCCGGCTCCGACCCGCGGGCGCTGCTCACCCGGGCCGAGCGGATCGACGGCGGCTGGCGAATCAACGGCCGCAAGTGGTTCATCACCGGCGCGGACGGTGCGGGCTTCGCGATCTGCATGGCGCGCACCTCCGGCGAGCCCGGGGTCGCCACCGGCGGCGCGACGATGTTCCTCGTCGATGCCGACAACCCCGGCATGAAGATCGTCCGACACATCGAGACGCTGGACGAGACGTTGTTCGGCGGCCACTGTGAGCTGGTCTTCGACGACTGCGAGGTGCCCGACTCCGCCGTCCTCGGTGAGGTGGACGAGGGCTTCCGCTACGCCCAGGTGCGCCTGGGCCCCGCCCGGATGACGCACTGCATGCGCTGGCTGGGCATCGCGAAACACGCCCGCGACATCGCCGTGCGCCGGGCGAACGAACGAGAGATGTTCGGCTCCCGCCTGGTCGAACTCGGCATGATCCAGCAGATGATCGCGGACAACGAGATCGACATCGCGGCCTCCCGCGGACTGATCAACCAGGCCTGTTGGGAGCTCGACCAGGGCCGCTCCGGCGCCCAGTCGACCGCGATCGCGAAGACGTTCTGCGCTGAGGCGATCTACCGGGTCGTCGATCGCTCGCTGCAGATCTGTGGCGCGCTCGGTGTCTCCGGCGATGTCCCGCTGAGCCGTTTCCTGCGCGAGGTCCGGCCGTTCCGGATCTACGACGGTCCGTCCGAGACCCACCGCTGGGCGATCGCCCGCCGCGTCGCCCGCCACGCCGCCACGTCCGGTGCCGGTCGGTGAGCGGCGTGACCGAGAGTGGAGTTACCGGAGTTACCGGAGTCGAGGCGACCGGGGATGAGCTGGCCGCGGACAGCGGCGCCGTCGAGGGACTGGATCTGCCCGCGCTCGAGGCGTATTTCGCCGAGCGGGTCGAGGGCTTCACCGGGCCGCTGTCGGCGAGGCTGCTCTCGGGTGGCCGGTCCAACCTGACCTACCTGCTCACCGCGGGTGAGTACCGCTGGGTCCTGCGCCGTCCGCCGCTCGGCGGGCTCACTCCGTCCGCCCACGACATGCTGCGGGAGTACCGGATCGTCTCGGCGCTCGCCGGCAGCGGCGTGCCGGTGGCCCGGGCGGTGGCGTCCAGCGACGCGAGCGGGCCACTCGGTGTGCAGTTCGCGGTCGTCGAGTTCGTCGACGGTTCGGTGATCCGCACCGAGGAGGAGCTCGCGGCGCTCGACCAGGCCCAGGTGGACGCCTGCGCGTTCGCGCTCGTCGACGTGCTCGCCCGGCTACACGCCGTCGACCCCGCCGCGGTGGGCCTGGGCGACTTCGGCCGCCCGCAGGGGTATCTCACCCGCCAGGTCCGCCGCTGGCACGACCAGTGGCAGCGGGTCCGCACCGCCGAACTGCCCGATGTGGACGCGCTGCACGCCCGGCTCGCCGAGCTCTGCCCGGTCGAGTCCGGCGCGTCGATCGTGCACGGTGACTTCCGCATCGACAACGTCATCCTCAACCCGGCCGACCCGACCGACATCCGCGCCGTCGTCGACTGGGAGATGGCCGCCCTCGGCGACCCGCTCGCCGACCTCGGCCTGCACCTGGCCTACGCCGATCCGGCGTTCGCCCCCGTCCTTGCCGGCTCCGCCGCCGCCACCAGCCCGCGGATGCCCGCCGCCGACGCCCTGATCGACCGGTACGTCGCCGCCACCGGCCGCAGCCTCGGCGCGTTCTCCTTCTACCTGGGCCTGGCCTACTTCAAGATCGCGGTGATCGCGGAAGGCATCCACGCCCGTCACCTGCAGGGCCTCACCCGTGGCGAAGGTTTCGACCGGGTCGGCGAGGCCACCGCCCCGCTCGCCGCGGCCGGCCTGCAGGCCCTGGCGGACCGGACCTATGACGGAAAGGTGGTCCCGGCATGAGCGGTGACAGCTCTGCTACCGGCTCCAACGGCGCCGGCGGTGTGCTGGATCTGTTCCGGCTGGACGGCCGGGTCGCCGTCGTGACCGGCGCGAGTTCCGGGCTCGGCGCCCGGTTCGCCCAGATCCTCGCCGAGGCCGGCGCCGACGTGGTGCTCGCGGCCCGCCGCGCCGACCGGCTGCGCGAGGTCGCGACCGCGGTCGCCGAGTCCACCGGACGGCGCACCCTCGCGGTGGAGACCGACATCGCCGACCCCGACGCCTGCACGGCCCTTGCCGACGCAGCCTTCGCCGAGTTCGGCCGCATCGACATCCTGGTGAACAACGCCGGGATCGGCACCGCCGTCCCCGCCTCAAGGGAGAAGCCCGACGAGTTCCGCCGGGTCATCGACATCAACCTCAACGGCGCCTACTGGGCCGCCCAGGCCTGCGCCCGCCACATGCGCCCCGGCTCGTCGATCATCAACATCGCGAGCGTGCTGGGCCTGGTCAAGTCGTACACCCCGCAGGCCGCCTACAGCGCGAGCAAGTCCGGTCTGATCGGCCTCACCCGCGACCTTGCCCAGCAGTGGTCCGACCGCAAGGGCATCCGCGTCAACGCCATCGCCCCCGGCTACTTCGAGACCGAACTGACCGCGGACGTCCCCCGCGAGACCCTGACCGCGTTCATCACCAACACCGGCATCCTGCCTCGTATCGGCGAGTCCCACGAACTCGACGCCGCCGTGATCTTCCTCGCGTCACCCGGCTCGTCCTACGTCACCGGCATCACGCTGGCCGTCGACGGCGGCATGTCCTGCCACTGACCGCGCCGCCCGCGCTGCCCGCGCCGCTCGTTCAGGTGAGCGGCGCGGGCGGCCCGGACGGGATCAGCGACGTCAGAGACGTTCGATGAGGGAGGCGGTGCCCAGGCCGCCGCCGCAGCACATGGTGATCAGACCGTAGCGACCGCCGGTACGCTCGAGCTCGTTCAGGGCGCGGGTGAGCAGGATGCCGCCGGACGCGCCGAGCGGATGGCCGAACGGGATGGCTCCCCCGTTGGGATTGACCTTGTCCAGGTCGGCGCCGAGCTCCTTGCGCCAGGCCAGCACGACCGACGCGAACGCCTCGTTGACCTCGAACACGTCGATGTCATCGATGGTCAGGCCGGTCTCGGCGAGCAGCTTGCGGGTGGACGGGATCGGCCCGGTGAGCATCGTCACCGGGTCGCAGCCGACCAGCACCGAGTGGACCAGCCGGGCGCGGGCGGGCAGACCGAGCTGCTCGGCGCGGGCGGCGCTGGTGAGCAGGATCGCCGAGGCGCCGTCGGCGAACTGGGACGACGTGCCAGCGGTGTGCCGGCTGCCACCGGGACGGTCGGGCATGTTGGTCTTCAGCTTGGCCAGACCCTCGAGCGTGGTGGCCCGCAGCGCCTCGTCCATGGTGAACGGCTTGTGGCCGACGACGGTGCCCTCGTCGTCGGTAACCGGTGCCGAGACGGGGACGATCTGGCCGGTGAAGCGTCCCTCGGCGACGGCGACGGCCGCGCGCTGCTGGGCGAGCAGCGCGTAGGCCTCGAGGTCGTCGCGGGTGATGTTCCACCGCTCGGCGATCCGCTCCGCGCCCTCGAACTGGGTGGTCACCTCGTAGTGCTCGCGGAACCGCTCGCCCCGCCCGGTGCCGTAGGGCACGTCGACGCTGGCGTTGATCGGCACCTGGTTCATCGACTCGATGCCGCCGACGACCGCGATGTCGATCAGGCCCGAGCCGACCAGCGCGTGCGCCATCGTGGTCGCCTGGTGCGACGATCCGCACTGGGCCTGCACGGTCGAACCGCCGACCTCCAGCGGCAGGCCGGCACCGAGCCAGGCGTTGCGGGCGATGTTCGCCGCCTGCTGGCCGACCTGGCTGACGCAGCCGACGACGAGCTGCCCGACGAGCGCCGGGTCGAGGCCGGTGCGGTCGAACAGGCCGCGCAGCACATCCCCGAGCAGGTCCGGCGCCTGGACGTCCTTCAGTGACCCCTTGCGCTTGCCGATCGCCGACCGGCAGGCGTCCACCACCACGACCTCGGTGCCCGTCATCTCTCCACCTTGTTGGCTGCTTGCGCTGGTTGGCTGCTTACGCTGCTTCGGCGTGCGCCGCTGTGGCCTGACGGGTCAGTTCCGCGGGCCACCGGCGACGTAGATGACCTGACCGGAGACGTAGCCGGCACCCTCACTGACCAGGAACGACACGGTGTGCGCGATGTCCTCGGGGACACCGACCCGGGCGACCGGGATCGACTTGGCCCGCTCGACCTTGTACTCCTCCCAGTCCTTGCCGAGCCGCTCGGCGGTCGCCTTCGTCATCTCGCTGGCGATGAAGCCGGGGGCGACGGAGTTGGCCGTGATCCCGAACTTGCCGAGCTCGAACGCGATCGTCTTGGTGAAACCCTGGATACCGGCCTTGGCCGCCGAGTAGTTCGCCTGGCCGCGGTTGCCCAGCGCGGACGTGCTCGACAGGTTGACGATCCGGCCGTACCTGGCCTCGACCATGTACTTCTGGACCTCGCGGGTCATCAGGAACGCACCGCGCAGGTGCACGGCAAGCACCAGGTCCCATTCGGACTCGGGCATCTTGAAGATGAGGTTGTCCCGCGTGATGCCGGCGTTGTTCACCAGCACGGTGGGCGGACCAAGCTCGCTTGCGACCCGGGCGACGACCGAGGCGACCTGCGCGCCGTCGCTGATGTCCGCGACGGCGGCAAGGGCTGCCCCACCGTCCGCGACGATGCTCTCGGCCACCTCCTTGGCCCCCGCCTCGTCCAGGTCGACCAGGGCGACGGCAAAGCCGTCGGTGGCGAGCCGGCGGGCCGTGGCCGCGCCAAGACCCCGGGCCGCCCCGGTCACGATCGCGACGCGTCGGGTTTCGCTCATCAGCATCTCCTAGTTCACGGTGGGCATGCCATCCATGTCAGCTGTCAGGTCTGACGGTGCCAGGTCCGACGGTGCCAGGTCTGACGGTGCCAGGTCTGACGGCCACAGGGCGGCCGAAGCCGGGGAGCGCGTGCCGGGGTGCCCAGGTGCGCGCGCCGGAAGGTCGGGCCGGCCGCGTCGGCGAGGTCACCGGCGCAAGAGCCTACTTTGCCGCCGTGGACGGCGCCAGAAATGCGGATCACCCCACAACAGCCCCATGATCAGGCCGTTTGCGGGAATGATCAGAACGTCGGCACGATTGCGGAATGTGCGTCCCCGCCGCGTTATCGTGCTGTTCGGAACCGGCCCGGGACGTGGCGTGTGTGGGCCGTCCCCCGGGATGGCGTAGGTGCAGACGGGAGTTCTCATGCGTGACGCGGTGATCTGTGAGCCGGTCCGGACCGCGGTCGGGCGCTACGGCGGTGTCTTCAAGGGGCTGACCGCCCACGAGCTCGGCGCCACCGTCCTGCGTGGCCTGCTCGAGCGCACGGGCCTGGGCTCCGCGGACATCGACGACGTCCTGTTCGGCTCCTGCTACCCGACGATGGAGGCGCCGGCACTCGGTCGGGTCGTCGCCCTGGACGCGGGCCTGGACATCACCGTCCCCGGGCTGCAGCTCGACCGGCGCTGTGGGTCGGGTGTGCAGGCCGTCGCGTTCGCCGCGATGCAGGTGCAGACCGGCGTGGCCGACGTGGTGCTCGCCGGCGGTGCGGAGAGCATGAGCAACGCCGCGTTCTACTCCACCGACCTGCGCTGGGGTCCGAACTCGGGCAACCTCACCCTGCACGACGCCCTCGCTCGCGGTCGCACGACCGCCGGCGGCGTCAACCACCCCGTCCCCGGTGGGATGATCGAGACCGCGGAGAACCTGCGCCGCGAGTACGGCATCTCCCGCGCCGAGCAGGACGAGTTCTCGCTGCGCTCACACCAGCGCGCCGTGGCCGCCCAGACCGAGGGCCGGTTCAAGGACGAGATCATTCCGGTGACGGTGAAAAGCCGCAAGGCCACCACCGTCGTCGACACCGACGAGCACCCGCGCGCCGATTCCAGCCTGGAGACCCTCGGCCGGCTGCGGCCCATCATGGGCCGCGAGGACACCGAGGCCACCGTCACCGCCGGTAACTCCAGCGGTCAGAACGACGGTGCTTCGGTCTGCGTCGTCACCCACCCCGAGGCCGCCGAGCGGCTCGGCCTGCGTCCGCTGGCCCGTCTGGTCAGCTGGGCCGTCGCCGGCGTCGAACCGTCGCGGATGGGCATCGGCCCGGTCCCCGCGACCGCGAAGGCACTCGACCGCGCCGGCCTGAAGCTCTCCGACATCGACCTGATCGAGCTCAACGAGGCGTTCGCCGCGCAGGTCCTCGCCTGCACCCGCGAGTGGGGCTTCCCCGCCGGCGACTGGTCCGCCGCGGACTGGGACCGCTTCAACGTCAACGGTTCCGGTATCTCCCTCGGCCACCCCGTCGCCGCCACCGGTGGTCGCATCCTGGCCACCCTGCTCCACGAGATGCACCGCCGCGAGGCCCGCTACGGCCTCGAGACCCTCTGCATCGGCGGCGGCCAGGGCATCACCGCCATCTACGAGCGCATCGCCTCCTGAGGACACCGGCCGGGGCTTCGGCCCCGGCCCGGTGTTCCGCGGAACCGTCGCGTCTGGTGGTGTTCCGCGGAACCGTCGCGTCTGGTGGTGTTCCGCGGAACCGTCGCGTCTGGTGGTGTTCCGCGGAACCGTCGC
>NZ_JAMQQG010000001.1:0-83784 GCF_023716925.1 Frankia sp. R82 | reverse complement strand
GTCTGGTGGTGTTCCGCGGAACCGTCGTGGGGCGGACGCCTGCGCCGACCTCGGTTTTCGGTTCCGGCTGGCTGGAACGGTGTCGCGAATATTGGGATGCGGTGGGTCGGTCGCTCCTGGTAGAAAGCCGCCATGGTGAGCGTTGGCGACGGTGACAGGCTCCTGGCCCCAGATGTTTACGGCGACACGATCGCCGAGGTCTACGACGACATTTACTCGAGCTCGGATCGGATGGTGGGTGCGCCCGGAACTGGTGCCACCGCCGCCGATTTTCTGTTTGCCAGAGCCGGCGCCGGGCCCGTGCTGGAACTCGGCGTCGGGACCGGCCGGGTCGCCCTGCCGCTTGCCGCCCGGGGCGCAAAGGTGATCGGGATCGACGCCTCGCCGCGGATGCTGGCCAGGCTGCGGGAAAAACCCGGCGCGTCCGATCTCGAGCTGAAGCTCGGTGACTTCGCCGAGCTGGAGGTTCCGGCCGTGTCCTTTTCCCTGGTCTACATCGTGTTCAACACGTTCTTCATGCTCGCCGATCAGGACGCCCAGGTGCGCTGCTTCGCCTCGGTGGCGTCCGCGCTACGGCCCGGCGGGCGGTTCGTGCTGGAGGCGTTCGTCCCCGACCCCACCCTTTACGATCGCGGCCAGCGGGTGCAGGCCGAGCGTCTGGTGGGCGAGTCCACGCAGCTGAGCGCGGCGGTTCATGACCCGGTGGCTCAGCGGATCCGTAACCGGCGGATCGTTCTCGGGCCGGACGGGGTGCGGACCTATCCGGTCGACCTGCGGTATGCCTGGCCGAGCGAGCTGGACCTGATGGGCCGGCTCGCCGGGCTGGAGCTGGCCGAACGGTGGGCGGGCTGGGCCGGCGAGCCGTTCACCGCTTCGAGCGGCTACCACGTCTCCGTCTGGCGCAAGCCGTCGACGTGATGGTCCACATCGCCGAGTGAACGGGGCCGGATGAGCACATGTGGAGGGTTGTTCGGGGATTCAGGGGATGAATCCTTGAACAACCCTCCACATCCGGACCTGACCAGGTCGTGATCAGGCCTGGTCAGGTCCGGCCGGGCCTGTCGGTGGAAGGATGTGCCGGGCTGGGGGCGATGCCGAACTGGGTCAGGACTTGGACGTGGGGGCGGCGGGCTCGGGGCGGCCGGGCTGCTCGCCGCCGCGGGCCTCGCCGTAGGCGCGCTTGGGGACCATGACCTTGCGGCGGTAGATGCAGACCAGGGTGCCGTCCTGGTTGTGGCCGCGGGTCTCGACGGTGACGATGCCGCGGTCGTCCTTGGACTTCGACTCGACCTTGTCCAGGACGGTCGACTCGCCGTAGATCGTGTCGCCGTGGAAGACCGGTGCGACGTGGCGCAGGGACTCGACCTCGAGGTTCGCGATCGCCTTCCCGGAAACGTCGGCGACGGACATCCCGAGCAGCAGCGAGTAGACGTAGTTGCCGACGACCACGTTCCGCTTGAACTGAGTGGTCTTCTCGGCGTAGTTCAGATCGAGGTGCAGCGGGTGGTGGTTCATCGTGATCAGACAGAACAGGTGGTCGTCGTACTCGGTGACCGTCTTGCCTGGCCAGTGCTTGTAGACGGCGCCGACCTCGAACTCCTCGTAGTACCGGCCGAACTGCATGGGTCGCCTCGATCTCGTGATGATGGGGTCGTGGTCAGTGGCGATGCGGCGGCTCGCCGGCCGACGTGGCGTACGCCGGCCGGCGAGTGGGGCGTCAGCCGTTGAGGCGGTAGTCCTTGAGCAGGGCGCGGCTGATGATGCGCTTCTGCACCTCGGACGTGCCTTCGCCGATGAGCATGAACGGGGCCTCGCGGTAGAGGCGCTCGATCTCGTACTCCTTGGAGTAGCCGTAGCCGCCGTGGATGCGGAACGACTCGGTGGTCACCTCGAAGCAGTACTCGCTGGCCAGGTACTTCGCCATGCCGGCCTCGACGTCGTTGCGCTGGCCCGAGTCCTTCTTGCGGGCGGCGTTGACCATCATCAGGTGGCCGGCCTCGACCTTGGTGGCCATCTCGGCGAGCTTGAAGGCGATGGCCTGGTGGTCGGCGATCTGGTGGCCGAAGGTGCGCCGCTGCTGGGCGTAGGCGATCCCGAGCTCGAAGGCGCGGATCATGATGCCGCAGGCACGGGCGGCGACGTTGACCCGGCCGACCTCGACGCCGTCCATCATCTGGTAGAAGCCGCGCCCGGCCTGGTCGGCGCCGCCGAGAATCGACGAGGCGGGCACGCGGTGGCCGTCGAGGATCATCTCGGTGGTCTCGACGCCCTTGTAGCCGAGCTTCTCGAGCTTGCCGGGGATGGAGATGCCGCCGGAGGTGCCGAAGCCCGGCTCCTTCTCCAGCAGGAACGTGGTCATGTTCTTGTAGACCGAGTCGGCGCCCTCGTCGGTCTTCACCAGGGTGGCGACCACGCTGGAGCGGGCCCCGTTGGTCAGCCACATCTTCTGGCCGTTGATGACGTAGTCGTCGCCGTCGCGGGTCGCGCGGGTGGTGATCGCGGCGACGTCGGAGCCGCAGCCGGGCTCGCTCATCGAGAAGGCGCCGCGGACGTCCCCGGTGGCCATCTTCGGCAGCAGCCGGGCCTTCTGCTCCTCGCTGCCGTGCTGTGCGACGAGGTAGGCGACGATGAAGTGGGTGTTGATCACACCGGAGACGCTCATCCAGCCGCGGGCGATCTCCTCGACCACCAGGGCGTAGGTGAGCAGCGACTCGCCGAGACCGCCGTACTCCTCAGGGATCGTGATCCCGAACAGCCCCATGTCCTTCATCGCGTTGATGATCTCTTCGGGGTACTCGTCCTTGCGCTCGAGATCACCCGCGTTCGGCAGGATCTCCTTGTCCACGAAGGTGCGCACGGCCGCCAGGATGTCGGCCTGGATGTCGGTGAGCCCGTCGGTCTGCGCGATCCTGCCCATGTCCAGCTCCTCGTCGTCTGTCGCGGGGCGCCACCTCGGGCGGCGGTGGTGCGGGGCGGCGGTGGTGCGGGGCGGCGGTGGTGCGGCCGGGCCGTCCCTCGGTCGTCCCCGCCCTGACCGTAAGGGAACCGGGGGTGCGCACGCCCGGCGTTGTGACCGCCGACGGACAGGACGCCGTCACGCCTGGCCATGGCGCTCGCGGGCGAGTGCCGCGGGCGGGCGCCGCCGCGCGCCCGGAACGGGACGACAGCGAGCTTATTAACATGGGTCCCCCGATCCGGGCAACACACATCGAAGCCGGGTTTCCCGGCCGACGGAGAACGTCTTCGACCGCCGTGTCGTGGCACACATCCCGCGCGGGTCGCGCCCGGATGTTGACAGATCGTGCCCAACTCCTTCCGGTGTGCCTTCCGGGCAGCTCGGGCGCAGGACGATCGGTTGCGGCCGGGCGGTGGCACCCCTACCATTTGAAGCGTTTTTCACTATGTCTGTTGCGGATCATGTCTGTTGCGGGATCGAACCGTCGCGGGGGAGTCCTCGACCGTGGCGCGCAGCGGCGGTGCCCATAACGCCATAACAGCAGAAATTCTGATCTGGATTCGGGTGGTGACGGTCGGGTGAGCAGCGAGATCATCGACGAGGTCGTAGCCTCGGTACGCCGTTTTGTGCGCGACGAGGTGGTGCCCGCCGAGACGGAGATCGAGGAGAAGGACTCGATTCCGGACCGGATTCGTGTGGCGGCCGCGGACATGGGTCTTTTTGGTTTCGCTATTCCCGAGATCTACGGCGGCCTTGGCCTTTCGATGAGCGAGGAGGTGCGGCTGGTCTTCGAGCTCGGTTACACCACGCCGTCCTTCCGTTCGATGTTCGGGACGAACAACGGAATCGCCGGTCATGTTCTGCTGGAAGGCGCCACCGAGGAGCAGAAGAAGGCCTATCTGCCGAAGATCGCCTCGGGTGAGTGGGTGGCGTCCTTCGCGCTGACCGAGGAGGGCGCGGGTTCCGACCCGGCGGGCCTTGCCACCACGGCCCGGCGTGACGGCGACGACTGGGTCATCAACGGTTCGAAGCGTTACATCACCAACGCACCGAACGCCGACGTCTTCATGGTCTTCGCCCGTTCCGAGGAAGGTTCGGTGGGCGGCCGGGGTATCAGCACGTTCATGGTGGAGCGCGGCACCCCGGGGCTGCGGGTGGCGCCGAAGGACCCGAAGATGGGCCAGGCCGGGGCCTGGACCGCGGATGTCTACTTCGACGACCTGCGGGTCAGCGGCGACACCCTGGTCGGCGGCCCGGCGGGCGAGGGACGCGGCTACGCCACGGCGATGAAGTGCCTCGCCCACGGTCGCATCCACATCGCCGCGCTGTGCGTCGGTATGTCGCAGCGCCTGGTGGACGAGTCGGTGGCGTACGCCGCCCAGCGGGTGCAGGGTGGCAAGGTGATCGGTGAACACCAGCTCATCCAGGGCCTGCTGGCGGACTCGGTGACCGACCTGCACGCGTCCCGGGCGCTGGTGAAGGAGGTCGCCGCCGCGTTCGACGACGGCAGCGACCGGCGGATCGGCCCGTCCACGGCGAAGTACTTCGCCTCCGAGGCGGTGGGTCGGATCGCCGACCGCGCGGTGCAGATCCACGGTGGCAGCGGGTACATGCGCGGTGTGCCGGTGGAGCGCTTCTACCGGGACGCCCGGCTGTTCCGCATCTACGAGGGCACGAGCCAGATCCAGCAGCTGGTGATCGCACGCAACGTGCTGCGCGACGCCCGCTGAGCCAGCACTTCTCTTTCGATTTCGATGGATGTGGGTGTGCGGTGAGCACTTATACCTTCCCGGTGGAGGCCGGCGCGGTCCTGCTGTTCTCCCGGGCCGTCGGCTATCCGGATTCCGCCTACGGCGACGGGACGGCCGGCGCCCCGCCGACCTTCACGCAGTCCGGTGCCCAGTTCGACCCGGAGTTCCACCTGCGCCCGAAGTACGGCGAACCGTGGCGTGGCTCCGGCCGAACCCCGTCGGGCCTGCCCATCCCGGCGACCCCCGGTGGCGGCAGCCTGCATGCCGAGCAGAGCTACGAGTACCACCGTCCCGTCCGGGTCGGTGATGTGCTTACCGCCGTTCAGATTCCCGGTAAGGAATGGGAGAAGGCCGGGCGGCGTGGCGGTTCACTGACGTTCCGGGAGACCATCACCGAGTTCCGGGATGCGACCGGCGAGCTGGTGGTGACGGCGCGTTCCGTCGTCGTCATCCCGTCGAAGGTCGTCGAGTCCCCGGCCGAGGGCGGCGCGAACGGTGCGCCGTCGGCCGAGGGCAGCGCGGCGGTGGCGCAGTGAGCCCGCGCACGGCCGCCGCCGGTGACCTCGCCGTCGGTGACACCGTCGAGACGGTGCTGACCGAGGACCTCACCCGGACCCGGCTGGTCATGTACGCCGGTGCGTCCGGCGACTACAACCCGCTGCACACCGACGACGTGTACGCCAGGGAGGCCGCCGGCTACCCCGGTGTGTTCGCCCACGGCATGCTCACGATGGGGATGACCGGCAAGGCCGTCACCGACTTCGTCGGTGACGGCGACCTGTTGCGCTACGGCGTGCGGTTTCGCAGCCAGGTCTGGCCCGGTGACCGGCTCGTCGCCACGGTGACGGTGACCGGCATCACCGAGTCCGCCGGCCGCCGGATCGTCGAGCTCGATGTCGTCACCGTCAACGGCGACGGCGTTCAGGTCATCACCGGCACCGCCGCCGCCGCGGTGTCGGCCTAGCCGCCGTGGAAGACCCGCCGACTGCAGCAGTAGCAGCCCGGGCCACGGCGTCCTCGCCGGTGGCCCTGAGCGGGCTGGCGGCCGAGGACACGGTCCTGCGCGAGCTGGACGACGACGGGGTGCTGCTGCTCACCCTCAACCGGCCGGGACGGCGCAACACCTGGGCGTACGACATGGAGCTGCGTTACGTCGCCCTGTTGGACGAGGCCGTGGCCGATCCCGCTGTCCGGGTGATCGTGCTGACCGGCGCCGGCGAGGCGTTCTGCGCCGGGATGGACATGGAGGTGCTGCGCCGGGCGACGACCGACCCGAGTTTCGTCCGCCCGGTGCGTCCCTCGGCGACGACTCCGCGCACGGTGCCCAAGCCGATCATCGCCGCCGTCGACGGGGCGTGCGCCGGGGTCGGGTTCGTCCAGGCCCTCATGGCCGACCTGCGGTTCACCACCGCCCGGTCGAAGTGGACGACGTCGTTCACCCGCCGGGGACTGATCGCCGAGGATGCGGTCACCTGGCTGCTGCCCCGGCTCGTCGGTGCCGGGCACGCCGCCGACCTGCTGTTCTCCGGCCGGGTCGTGCGTGGCGACGAGGCCGTCCGGATGGGGCTCGCGAACCGGCTCGTCGAACCCGACGAGCTGCTGCCCGCGGCCTTGGACTGGGCCCGGGACGTGGCCCGCAACTGCTCGCCGTGGGCGGTCGCCCAGGTCAAGCAGCAGCTGGCCGGCGATGACGCGGCGAGCATCGAGCAGTCCCGGCTGGCCGCGAACACCATCCTGGACGTTGCCCGTGGCAGGCCCGACTACCGCGAGGGCGTCGCATCCTTTCGCGAACGTCGCCCCCCGCGCTTCGAGGGCCTGCCCGCCGACCACCCCCGCATCGACCTGGCCCCCGCCCCGGACGCCCCGCCGCTGTTCTGACGGTCCGCTCTGACGGTCCGCCCGTGCACGGTCCGCCCGCGGATCACCCCTGACGGCGCCGCCTGCGGTCCCTCGCCGAGGGCCGGCCGGCGGCGCGGTCGGGTGGCTGCGCGGCCAGGTCACGGTGGGGCCAGGTCACGGTGGGGCCAGGCCGGTGGCCTGATCGCTCAGGCGGCCGAGGGCCGGACGTGGGCGAGGAGGTCGGTGAGCAGGCCCGGCTCGGCGTCGTAGGGGGTGTAGAAGGAGGTCCGGGCGAGGACGTCGCCGACCTTCGCGTACAGGGCGGGGCCGACCTCGGCGGGGGTGCCGACGACGGCGAAGGCGTGCAGGATGTCGTCGGTGATGAGCGAGCCGAGCTCGCCCCAGCGGCCTTCCTTCGTCAGCCGGGTGAGCTCGGGCTGCAGGTCACCCCAGCCGTGCAGGTCCAGCACGGGACGGTAGGCGGGGGTCGAACCGTAGAAGGCGATGCGCGCCCGGGTGCCGGCGATGGCGGCGGCGAGTTCCTCCTCGGTGCGTCCGACGGCGACGAACATCGGGCCGTTGATGACGAAGTCGTCGAGGGTGCCGCCCTGCTTGGCCCGGCCGCGGCGCAGCGCCGGCAGGGTCACCTCGTCAAGGTAACGGCGGGTGGTGAAGGGGTGGAGGATGAAGCCGTCGGCGACCTCACCGGCGGCCTCGGTCATCGCCACGTTGACCCCGGCGACGTACACCGGCGGCGGCCCGGCGGGATGCGGCTCGGGGGCGAAGAACGGCGTCATCAGGGTGTGGGAGTAGAACTCGCCCTGGAAGTCGAGCTTCGTGCCGTCCTGCCAGGACGCCCAGATGGCCTTGAGGGCCAGCACGTACTCACGCATCCGGGCCGCCGGGCTCGACCAGGTCATCGAGAACCGGCGCTCGATGTGCGACTTGACCTGCGAGCCGAGGCCGAGCACGAACCGTCCCTGCGCGTAGCGGGCCAGGTCGTAGGCGGAGGTGGCGGTCGTCATCGGGCTGCGGGCGAAGGCGATCGCGACGGCCGTGCCCACCGTGATGTCCGTGGTGGCCTGGGCCGCCTGCAGGATCTGCAGGAACGGATCGTGGTTGGTGTCGCCCACCCACGCGCCCGCGTACCCGGCGGCCTCGGCGTGGCGGGCGGCGGTCGCCGTGACGTCGATGTCGGAGCCCAGTACAGCGTCGATCTTCATCGGTTTTCCCTTCAGCCCTTCGGACCTTCAGATCACGCGGTCGGCGCGCAGCTGGGCGATGTCGTCGGCGGTCAGGCCCACCTCGGCCAGCACGGCCTCGGTGTGCTCGCCGAGCGCCGGCACCGGGCCCATCGGCAGCGCCCAGTCGGGGGTGATCGGCGGCGGTAGCGGGGCGCGCCACGGGCCGGCCGGGGTGGCGACCTCGCGCCAGCGGTCCCGGGCGGCCAGGTGCGGATGGTCGATGACCTCCTGGACGCTGTTGAGCCGGGAGTTGCCGATCGCCGCGTCGTCGAGGATCTTCTCGGCCTGGGCGATGGGGACCGTGGTCGTCCAGGCCCGGATGGCCTCGTCGAGGCGGGGGCGCAGCCGGACCCGGTCGTCGTTGTGCGCGAACGCCGGGTCGTCGGCGAGGTCGTCGCGGCCCAGCACCGTGCGGGCCAGGCGTTGCCATTCGCCGTCGTTGGTGGTGCCGAGCACGAGGGTGAAGCCGTCCGCGGTCGGATATGCCCCGTAGGGGGAGACGGCCGGGGAGCTCACGCCGTTGGGGATCTGCTGCACGCCGGTGCCCATGGTGATGTTCATGGTGTAACTCATCCACTCGACCACCGTGTCGAACAGGCTGATCGACAGTGCCGTGCCGCGCCCCGTCGCCGTGCGGGCGTGGATCGCGGCGAGTACGGAGGTCACCGTGTACATGCCGGCGCCGATGTCGGCCACGGGGATACCGGGCTTGGCTCGGTGCTCTTCCGTTCCGGTGATCGCGCACGAGCCGCCCTCGGACTGCACCAGCAGGTCATAGGCCCGCTTGTGGGACAGCGGGCCGCCCTCGCCGTAGCCGGAGATGTCGACGGCGACGATGCTGGGAAAGCGCTCGACGAGCTGCTCGGCGGCGAACCCGTAGCGGGCGGCCGCGCCGGGCGCGAGGTTCTGCACCACGATGTCGGCCCGGGCGAACAGCCGCTCCAGCGCCTCGGCTCCCCGCGGGTCGCGGAAGTTCAGCGCGACCGACTCCTTGCCCCGGTTCAGCCAGACGAAGTGCGCGGCCAGCTCGCCGAGCACCGCGTTGTCGTAGTCGCGGGCGAAGTCGCCGCCGCGCGGGTTCTCCACCTTGATGACCCGGGCGCCGAGGTCGGCCAGCGTGCGAGTGGCCGTCGGGGCGGCGACGGCCTGCTCCAGCCCGACCACGACGAGATCCCGCAGGGGAAGATCGCGTGAGGGGAGGCTCGGCTGGTCGGACAGTGGACGTCCGGCCTGCGGGTTGCCGTCGTCGGCCAACGCTCCTCCTGGCAGTCGGGCTGGCAGTCGCCGGGCCGACGTGGCCGAGCCGACGCGGGCCGAGCAGTGGTGACCTCAATAAACCAGAAGTGCGTCTGCGGCGCGGGGTTGCGCGTCCGGGCTCACCCTGCCCTGACCGTGCACCCGGAGCGGCGTCACTGTGGGCAAATCTCATTACTGTGTGTGATTTAACTTGGGGCGGGTGAAACGGGGAGCTGGTAACGTGCCTCGTCGTCGAGCGTCGTGCCGGTCGCTGGTGGTGACCCCGTCCGCCCGACGGTTCGGTCCGCCAGCCAGGTGCCCCTTCCGGGAGACTCCCCATGCGCAGTGCCAAGGACTTCTTCGCTCCGCTCGCCGTGGGCGCGCCGGCCCCGGTGCGCGAGATCCCGTGGCGGCCGTCCCGGGTGATCCACTTCTTCGATCCCAGCAACGCCAAGATGGCCGCGAAGCTGCCGACTCTCATCCCCAAGGTGGATGTGCTGCTCGGCAACCTCGAGGACGGCGTCAAGGCCGACAACAAGCTGGCCGCCCGCGAGGGCCTCATCAAGATCATCGAGGGTGGCACGGAGTTCGGCGAGACCCAGTTCTGGGTCCGGGTGAACAGCATCGACTCGCCCTGGGGCCTGGACGACCTGCTCACCCTCGTGCCCGCGATCGGCGCGAAGCTTGACGTGATCATGCTCCCGAAGGTGCAGGGCGCCGAGGACATCCACTACGTCGACCGGCTGCTCGCCCAGCTCGAGGCGCAGGCGGGCCTGACCCGCCCGATCCTCGTGCACGCGATCCTCGAGACCGCCCGCGGCGTGAGCAACGTCGAGGAGATCTGCGCCGCGAGCCCCCGCATGCAGGGCCTGTCACTCGGCCCCGCCGACCTCGCCGCCGACCGGCGGATGAAGACCACCCGCGTCGGCGGCGGTCACCCCGGCTACCTGGTCCGCCAGGACCCCACCCCGGACGACCCGTCCGCCGTGCGCGCCACCTTCCAGCAGGACCCCTGGCACTACACCCTGGCCCGGATGGTCGACGCCTGCGTGGCGCACGGCATCATGCCGTACTACGGCCCGTTCGGTGACATTGCCGACACCCTGGCCTGCGAGGACCAGTTCCGCAACGCCTTCCTGCTCGGCGCGGTCGGCGCCTGGTCGCTGCACCCGGTGCAGATCGACATCGCCAAGAAGGTCTTCAGCCCCGAGCCCAAGGACGTCGCCTGGGCCAGCCGGGTCGTCGAGACCATGGGTGACGGCACCGGCGCGGTGATGGTCGACGGCACCATGCAGGACGACGCGTCGGTCAAGCAGTGCCAGGTCATCCTCGATCTCGCCCGCCGTCTCGCCGCCCGCGACGCCGACCTCGCCGCCAGCTACAACCTGCCCGGCCCGGCCGCCTGACCTGGGTGGGGGATGCCCGCCCAGTCGGTTCGGACGGGGACGTGCGTCCAGCCCGTTCGACCGCACGGCCCAGGTTGGGCAGGGGCTCGGGGTGCTGGCGGTGGGGTGGTCCGGCATACGCAGCGCTCGTCTAGGGTGACCCGGGATGAGGTCCGCCGACGCAGGTGGGGCGGAGGAGGGAGCGAGTGCCAGCCGACTCCGCCGATAATTCCATGGACAAACCTCGTAAGACGGACAATCTGGACGACGTGGACGACGACGCATCCGCACTGACCGCACCGTCGGAACCGGTCGTGGAACCGACCGCCGGGTCGGAGCCGACCGCGGAGCCGACCGCCTTCGAGACCGGGGGAACGCGGCCACGCCGGTTGGGGACGGGGGGGCGGTTCCGTCCCGATGTCGTTCCGGGCGGTCTGGCCTGGGGGCGGATCGCGGGTCGGGTGGTGCCGCTCGCGGCCACCGCGGTGGCGATCTATCTGCTTGCCCCGCAGCTGCTCACCGTCTTCTCCGCCTTTCCCCGGCTGCGGAACTTCCGGCCGTGGTGGTACCCGGCGATGGTCGGCTGGGAGGTCGCGAGCTTCGCCTGCGTCTGGCAGCTGCAACGGCTGGCCATCGACGGTCTGAGCTGGTTTCTGTCGATCACGTCGCAGCTCGCCTCGAACAGCATCAGCCGGATCCTTCCCGGCGGGATCGCGGTGGGCGGTGCCGTCCAGTTCCGGATGCTGAGCCGGGCGGGGTGCGATCCCGCCGCCGCCGGGTTCGCCCTGACCGCGATCTCCATGGTGACCACCAGCATCGTGTTCGGGCTGCCGTTGTTCGTGCTGCCGGCGCTGATCTTCGGTCAGCCGGCGCCGCGCGGCCTGATCGCGGCGGCCTGGCTCGGCGGGGTGGCCTTCGCCGTGCTGGTCGTGATCGGTCTGGTGCTCGCCCGTTCGGAGACCGCGGTGCGGCTGCTGGCCCGCCTGCTCGGCCGGGTGCTGCGGCTGGCCCGCCGGCCGGTCGACCCGGATCTGCCCGACCTGCTGCTGATCCGCCGCGACGAGGTGCTGCGCTCGCTCGGTCGCCGCCTGCCGGCCGCCCTGTTCTTCGCCGCCGGCAAGTGGACCCTGGACTACCTGGCGCTGCTCGCGGCCCTGGCCGGCGCCGGCCAGCACCCCCGCCCGTCCCTGGTGCTGCTGGCCTATGTCGCCGCCAGCGTCCTGGCGATGATCCCGATCACGCCGGGTGGCCTCGGGTTCGTCGAAGCCGGCCTGACCGGGACCCTTGCCCTGGCCGGGGTGCCGCCGGCGGCAGCGGCCCTGTCCACCCTCGCCTACCGGCTGGTGTCCTTCTGGCTGCCGCTGGCCGCCGGTGCCCCCGCCTGGATCGCCTACCGCGTCCGGTACCGCTGAGCAGGCGCCGGACGCGGCGCGGCTGGGCCGGCCTCGACCGTCCGGGCCCGGTTGGACGACCGTCCGCACCCACTGGTCGGATGATCGTCCGGGTTCAGTCGGACAGCGCCGACACGGTGGCCTCGGGCCGGCCGGTGCCGGACGTGCCGCCCAGGACGTAGACCTCACCGTCGCCACCGGTCGTGGCGGCAGCGTCCACCCGGTCGGACGCCTCACCGGCGGGACCGGCGGCCCAGGCGTCCCGGTCCGGCGAGTAGATCTGCACGGCCTCGGCGACCGCGCCGCCCGAACCGCGTCCCCCGACGACGTAGACCCGCCCGTCCGGACCAGTCGCGCCGGTCGCCCGGGTGACCGGTGTGGGCAGGCTGGCGACCTGTGCCCACGAGCCGCTACCACCGCCCGTACCGGGGGTGTAGACGTACGCCTTCGACGACACCCGCGGGACGGACGTGCCGTCGGTGGAGCCGCCGGCAGCCAGGATCCGTCCGTCCGACAGGGCGACGACAACCGGGGCATCCAGCGCGGACGGCGGTGCCGGCGCGGTCGACCAGGCGTTCGCGGCCGGGTCGTAGATCGCCAGCGTCGCGCCGTCCAGGACGTAGATCCGTCCGTCCGAACCGCGGGCCCCCCGGGGCGTGCCCATCGCGGCGGGCAGGTCGGTCGCCTCCGACCAGGAGTCGCTGGTCGGCTGGTACACCTCGACGGTGTTCGTCGGGCCGTCCGCGTCCTGCCCACCGATCGCGTAGATCCGCCCGTCCGCCCCGGTGACGGCCGTCAGGTCCGTACGCGGGGTCGGCAGCCCGGCCGCGGCCGACCAGTCACCCGACGCCGGATCGAACACCGACACGGTGCCCACCGGGGCACCCGCCGCTGCGGCGCCGGCCGCTGCTCCAGCGCCGGCTCCGGCGCCGGCCGCGCCGCTCGGCGAGGCGCTGCCGGTCGCACCCGGGGTGGCCGTCCCGCTCGGGGTGGCCGTCCCGCTCGGGGTGGCTGTCCCGCTACGGGTGGGTGTTCCGTTCGGGCTGGACGGTGTGCCGGGGGTGGCCGGCTGGTCGGGGTCTGTGGCCGAATCACTGTCGGGCGCGTTCGGTAGCGACCCGACGTCCGGCTCGTCGGTCAGCGCGCCGGGGATGATCCTCGGTCCGGAGCCGGAAAGCCCGGCGGGACCCGCGCCCGGCGATTCCGTCGTGGTGGGCGAGGACGTGGTGCTCGGTGAGATCGTCGGGCTTGGCGAGGCCGTCCCGCTCGGCGAGGAGGAGGTCGGGGTCGGGGTCGGGGATTCGGTGGGCGCGGGTGCGACACCGGCACCGGGAGCGCCGGTGGAGGGGGAGCCCGCCGTCGAGGCCCGAGCGCGCCCGCCGATCGCGTAGATCTTCCCGTCGCAGCCGGTGGTGCTGGCAAGTCCGGCGACCGCGGCGGGCAGCTCGGCGACCGGCTTCCAGGTGCCCAGCGGTCCGGACGTGGACGCAACGGTCGGGCAGGCCGCGCCGGTGGCGCCCCCACCGGGGGCCGCACCCGCTCCGCCGGACGCCCCGGGGCTGGCAGGCCCACCTGGGCTGGCGGTCTCGTCCGGGCTGGCGCTCTGTGTCGGGCTGGCGCTCTGTGTCGGGCTGGCGGTCTCGTCCGGGTCGGCGGTACCACCCGGGGTGGGGGCATCGGTGGAGGTCTGGCTCGTGCCGGAACCGGGTGCCGGCGCCGAGGACACGTCCGAGGATGCGCCGGGGGGCACGGTCGGGAACACGGTGGCGCCAATGGCCGCGTCCATCAGTCCGGGTGTGGCCAGTGCGGCCGTGAGGGTCGCGGACAGGACGAACGCGCGGGTGGCGCATCGTCGGGACGTGTGGGACCAACTCATCGTTTCCCCCTCTTCGGGCCCGCCTCGGCGGGCCCCGGCCGGGTGGGTCGCGTGCGATGCCGGCGGACCTGCGGACCTGCGGACCTGCGGACCTGCGGATCGGCGGGCCTGCGGGCCTGCGGGCCTGCGGATGTGTATGCGGCCGGCAGACCTGTGGCGGTTCCGGCGAGGTGCGGCCACAGCGGTGGACGCGCGGGTCCGGTCGCGTCACCCCACCCGATGGGCGTGCGCACAGGGTGTTCCCAAGGATGCGAAAGGTAACCACGCATCGACACTCAACCCCCCGCCGCGGTACCGCGACTGACCGTCCACCTCCTTCTTCACCGTGACGCTTCGTGACTACCCTTTATGTCCCGACATGCCCGTCTACGCGCTCGGGCGTGTCGATCTTTGTGGTCCTTCTGTAGGGGTCAGGGCGAAATTTTGTCCGCTTCGTCCCGACAGAAGGACCCGTGGCCCGCTCGGTCATCGGCGACCGTTCGCGGAGCCGGCACGTGCGTCCGGTCGATGGTTACGGAACGTCGATTCGGTGCTGTGGGTTGCCTTTCGAGTGCCGAGGGTCATCTGTATCGGCTTGTGCGGGCCGCGCCGGGCCGCGCCGCGCCGCGCCGGGCCATCCGTCGATCATGGTCTCGATTTGCGATGCCCTTTTCGGAGGTCGCGGGTGTGCGGGCTGCACATGGGCCATTGCGGGGGTGATCATGTCCGATGTGCCCGCCCGCGGCGGCCCGGGTGGGCGGATCCTGCTTGGGGTCGGTTGCGGGGCGTCGTGGGAGTGGGGGCGGGATGGCTGGCGCCGACCGGGCTGATGGGGTGGCGGCGGTGGGAACTAGCCTCGTTCCGGTGACCTCGCAGCAGCCGACCCTTACGTCAGGGTCCAGTCATCCGATCCGCGCCAGTCATCCGGGGACCGGGTCGCACCTGGCCGATGGGGCGGGGCAGTCGGCGGGCCCGGCGGGCCCGGCGGGCGCTCGGTTGGTGGGGGTGACCCGGCTGCACGCGCGGATGCTCGCTCGGCTGACCGGGGTGGGCGCGGCAGGCCGGGCCGAACGGTTCTTCGCCGATCAGGGGCCGGTCATCGCCGTGCTCGTCGTGCTGTCGGTGATCGGGTCGGTGGCGGTCGCCGCGGGACCGTTCGTCCTGCGCCATCTCATCGACGTGTCGTTGCCCCGCGGCCACGTCCGCGATCTTGCCGGGCCGATCGGACTGCTGGGGGCGCTGCTGGTGTTCGAGTCCGCGGTGCTCTCGGCGCGGATGGCGCTGATCGCCCGGCTCGGCGGGGTGGTGTCGGTCCGGATCCGGCAGACGGTCAACACCCATCTGCAGCGGCTGCCGTTCAGCTTCTTCCCGCGCAGCCAGCCGGGCGAGGTCATGACGGTGATGACGAACGACGTCCTGGCCGCGCAGAACGCGATCTCCGCGACGGTGCAGGCGGTGATCTGCCGGGTGGCGGACATCGCGGTCGGCACGGTCGTCGTGTTCGTGCTGGACTGGCGGCTCAGCCTCGCCGTCATGGTGTTCGCGCCGGCGACGCTGCTGCTGGTCCGCTCGGGGCGCCGGCGCCTCGCGGAGCTGTCCCGCCACCAGCGGGAACTCGACGGGGTGCTGATGGCGCGCCTGGCCGACACCGCGTCGGTGTCGGGTGCGCTGCACGTGCGGCTGTTCGACCGGGTCGACCACGAACGGGCCTGGTTCGACGCTGCCGGCACCGAGCTGATCGTCGCTTCGCGTGACCAGGCCCGGCTGACGTCCCGGGTCCGGTTCCTGGTCAACCTCGGCATCGTGGCGACGATGACGGTGGTCGTGGCGCTCGGCGCCTGGCTGGTCTCGTCCGAGCGGACCACCCTGGGCACGGTCGCCGCGCTCGGCGGGGCCCTGCTGGTGTCGTTCGGCCCGCTGTCGTCCGCGATCGACCTGCGTACCGAGCTCGCCGGCGCCGGCGCCGCCTTCCGCCGCATCTTCGCCCTGTTGGACGTCCCCGAAGACGAGATCCGCGCCCGCTTCGACCCGGCCCCGGCTCCGGCTCTGGCCGTGCCCCGCGAACCGGCGCCGGTCGTAGCCGGTGATCCTCGGGACGAGTCCGGTACCGCGCTCGGACTGGAGCTGGCGTTGGAGGACGTGTGGTTCGCCTACGACCGGGCCACCGGCGAGAGCGGTGCCGAGAGCGGTGCCGAGAACGGTGCCGACAGTGCGGCGGAAGCCGTCGAGGACGCCGGGTGGGACCTGCGCGGGGTGACGTTGCGGGTCGCGGCGGGGACGACGACGGCGGTGGTCGGGGCCAGCGGGGCGGGCAAGACGACGATCGCCTATCTCGCCAGCGGGATGCACCGGCCGCAGCGGGGATCCGTGCGGCTCGGCGGGGTCGGGCTCGACGACATCGCGCCGTCCAGGCTGCACGCGCAGGTCGGCGTGGTCCCGCAGGATCCGCACCTGTTCCACGACACGATCGCCGCGAACCTGCGGTACGGCCGGCTCGACGCCACCGACGACGAGCTGCGGGCCGCCCTCGACGCCGCCTACCTGTCCGCGCTGGTCGAACGGCTGCCCGAGGGGCTCGAAACCCGGGTGGGGGCCCGCGGCTACCGGCTGTCCGGCGGGGAGCGTCAGCGGCTGGCCATCGCCCGGGTCCTGCTGCAGTCGCCGCAGGTGCTGGTGCTGGACGAGGCCACGTCCGCACTCGACACGGTCTCCGAGGCGGCGGTGCGCGCCGCCCTGGACCGGCTCGCCGTCGGACGGACCTGCCTGGTCATCGCCCACCGGCTGGCCACGGTGATCGACGCCGACCGCATCTACGTCCTCGACCGCGGCCGGGTCGTGCAGCATGGCACCCACCACGACCTGCTCGCCGCCGGCGGCGCCTACGCCCGGCTCTACCGTCCCACCACGGTCTGAGTCAGAGCTGGCCGCGGCGGACCATGACGGCCAGGACGCAGGCGGATGGGGCCATCGGCAGCCAGACGGTGACCAGGCGGTAGCCGAGCACCACGCCGAGGGCGACCTGAGGGGTCTGGCCGGCGGTGATGAGCGCGGCAGCCAGGGCCGCGTCCAGGGAGCCGAAGCCGCCCGGGGACGGGACCATCGCGGAGGCGGTGCTGGCGACGTAGTAGAGCGTGAGCACCGCACCGATCCCGAGCGGCAGGTGCAGCGCATGGACGATCGCCCACAGGGTGAGGGCGTGGACGAGCGGGATCGCCGCTGATCCGCCCCACAGCAGTGCCGCGCGTCCCGGCGAGCGCAGGGTGGCGCCCACTCCGCACAGCTGGGCGCGCAGCCGGGTTCGTAGCCGGCCGCGCAGAGGGGCCGCCACCCGGACGCGGACGCCGGCCACGCCCCGGCGTACGGCCGGAACCAGCCGGCCGAGTAACGCCACGATCGCCACCAGCACCGTGACCACCCCGACCGTCACCACGGCGGTCACGGCCACCGCGGACAGCACCGACCCGCCGTCGGGCAGACGGGCGGTGTCGACGGGCAGGAAGCCGCCGCCGAGCAGGGCGAGCAGGACGGCGAGATGGGTGGTGACGCCCGCGGTCGCGTCCAGACCGACGGCGGTCAGTGACTCGGGCAGGGAGAAGCCGTGCCGGTGCAGGAAGCGTAGTTTCACCGCGCCGACCCCGAAGCCGGCCGGCAGCACATGGTTGGCCACACTGCCCGCGACCTGCGCGGCCAGCAGCGGCCGGACCGGCAGCGCCCGGGACACCGCCCCCTGTTGACAGGCCGCTCCGGCGAACCAGGTGAGCTGGGCGACGACCAGCGCGCCGATCAGCCAGCCAGGATGTGCGCCGCCCAGCGCGACCATCCCGCCCCGCACGGTCGACCAGGACCGCACCACCCACCAGACCATCACCACCGGCACCACACAGGCCAGCGCCGGTCGCACTGCCCGCCACCGTCCGCGTGCCGGCGCGACCCCCTCACCTGCGCTGGCCGGGCTGACGCCCGGCGTCTCGTCCCGCCCGGCGTCTGAGGTCGTGGTCGGGGTGGCGGCTGGCGTCGCGTCCCGCGTGACGTCCGGGATCGCGGTCGGGACGGCGTCCGGCGTGGGTCTGGCGGGGGCGGGCGTCACCGGTGCTGGCCGGCGTCGACGCGGTCCGGGAGGAGCTGCCCGGCGGCGTCGTCCGCGGGGGTGCTGTCCGTGGGGGTGCTGTCCGGGGAGGTGCTGTCCGTGGGGGTGGTGTCGGTTGCGGGGGAGATGGCGGCGCGGTCGATGATCTGGTCGGTCAGGTGGTCGTCGACGGGCTGGTCGGCGAGGATGCGGGCGAGCCGTCCGCTCAGCTGCTCCCAGCTCCAGGCGGTGCGCATCCACTCCCGGCCGGCGAGACCCATCCGGGCGGCCCGGTCGGGATCGTCGAGCAGGTCGAGGACGGCGCCGGTCACGGCGCCCACGTCCCGTCCGTCGACGACGGTGCCGGTGCGTCCGGGCAGGACGACGTCGGGGGCGCCACCCTGGGCACCGGTGATCACCGGCAGGCCGCTGGCGGCGCCTTCCAGGGACGATAGACCGAGGCCCTCGAGGTCCAGGCCAAGCCAGCGGGTGCGCGACGGCATGGCGAACACGTCGGCGGCGTCGAGGTAGGCGGGCAGGTCCTGGTCGGGGATCGCTCCGGCGAAGTGGACCTCGTCGGCCACCCCGACCCGCCGGGCAAGCTGCCGCAGCCGGTTCTCGGCCGGGCCCTGCCCGACCAGCAACAGCCGGGCGCCCGGGTGGCGCCGGCGCACCGCCGGCCAGCCGCGGATCAGCATGTCCTGGCCCTTGCGGGGCACCATCCGCGCCACGCAGATGACCACCGGACGGTCCGACCAGCCCAGCGCCCGGCGAACCTCGTCGCCGCCGGCCCCGGGATGGAACCGGTCGACGTCGACCCCGCCGGTCAGGCGTGCCATGGCCGTGCCGTTCGGGGCGACCGCGGCCAGCCGCCGCCGGGTGAACGACGTCAGGTAGGTGAACACGTCGGCGCGGGCGGCGCAGCTGCGCACCAGCGACCAGCCGACCGGCAGTCGCGACCAGGCCACCTCGTGCCCATGGCTGGACGACACGACCCGCCGCACACCGGCCTCCCGCAGCACCGGGGCGAGCAGGCCGTACGGTGCCGAGGTCGGAAACCAGGCGGCCTCGCAGCCCTCGGTGCGGACCAGGTCGGCCAGCACCCGCCGGGACTGCCGGGAGGTCACCACCCGTTCGCCGATGCGGACCACGGGGAACGGCAGGGTGCGGTCGAACTCGGCGGCGCCGGGCGCGGTCGGCGCGACGACGATCACCCGGTCGGCGGGCAGGCCCGCGGTGAGGTGACAGGCGAAGGTCTGGATGCCGCCGAGCACCGGCGGAAACTTGTCCGCGACGACCAGCGTCCGTGGGATCAGGGCGCCTGCCGGTGCCGTGGGATGTGGGCGGCAGGCGTCGTCCCGGGTGACGGGTTGTGACGGCAGTCGGCGACCATCCATGAGGGGAGATGATGACAGGCGGCCGATGTGCGCCGGATGAGTGCCGCGCGCCGGATGGTGCCTAGTGCCGTGTGGGGGAGAAACAGCCCGGGTCCGCCACGAAGTATTTACGGAGGGTCATCGCCTGGATGCCAGGGGTTGGAGGCCCGCTGCCGGCGGGTAGGCAGGTTGCCGGGTCCACGAATGCTCGGTGGCAGCTCAGTGCCGGTTCGGCCGCAGGTCGGTAACCGTGCGGCGGTGCTGAGGCCGAGGTTCCGGGACGTCCAGAGCCGGGATGCGGCGCCGAAGGGGGCACCTGGAGATGGTGAGCGGCATGCTGTCCGCCACGGAACGTCGGGAGTGGCTGGACTGGGCGATGGACATCTTCGACATCCAGGTCCGCGCGGTGCCCGAGAACGCCTGGGACGCCCCGACCCCCTGCCGGGACTGGAACGTCCGCGCGCTGGTCAACCACCTGACCGTCGAACATCTGTGGGTTCCGCCGCTGCTGGCGGGCCTCACCCGCGAGGACATCGGACGCCGCTTCGACGGCGACCAGCTCGGTACCGACCCGGTCAGCGTCTGGAGCGCGACCGCCCGGCAGTCCCGCGCCGCCTGGAACCGGCAGGACGTCTGGGCGCGCAGTCCCGTGCTCTCGTTCGGCCCCACCCCCGCGGACGAGTACGCCTTCCAGCTCACCGCCGACCTGCTTCTGCACAGCTGGGATCTCGCCCGCGCCGTCGACGAGGCCGGTCGACTCCCCGGCGACAGCACCTCGGCACGCACGGTGGGCAGCAACCGTGATCTCGTCCGCTGGGTGCAGCACACCCTCGCCCGCCAGATCGACGCCTGGCGCGTCGTCGGCATCTTCGCCGACCCCGTCACCGTGCCCCCCGACGCCGACGAGTGGACCCGTCTGGTCGCCCTGTCCGGCCGCTCCCCGAACTGGCACCCACCCCAGCCCGCCAGCTGAGTCTCGCCTCGGCTCCGCACCCGGCCCGGCCGGTACCTCACCTCGCCCGGCACCCCGTGGGTCTGGCACCTGGCCTGCGGATCCGTGAGATGCGGTCAGCACCTCAGCAGAGCGGGAAGATCGGAACGGGCGGGCCCGACCCTGTGATGGCCCGCGTGGTGGCCTGCGTACAGCGGGGCGTCGGCACCGCCGGACCCGCTGCTCCCGCGCTCCGCACCGGCACCGGCGCCGCAGCTCGCGACGTCGCCGCAGCTCGCGACGTCGCCGCAGCGGTCCCCGCCGTCGCCACGGCCTGTTTGACGTCACCCGGATCCCGTGGTGTCGCCGTGCGGGGTCTCGCCGTGCGCGGTGCCGGTGTGATGGCCAGCGGAATCCGCCCGGCCAGCGGCCTGCTCGCCGTCAGGTCATCCGCCTTCACCAGCCGACCGATCTCACTGGCCGCAGCCGCCGACACCGCCACACCGTTCTCACCGCCACCGCCACCGCCACCGTCGCCACCGCCGGCGCCATCCCTGCCGTCCTCGTCTCCGCCCCCAGCACCACTGCCAGCGCGGTCGGAGGAGGAAGCCGCCCGTTGCTGCGAGAGCGCGACGAGCCCCCCGACGGCAAAGGCGGCCACCGCACTGAGCAGCACAACCAGAACAACAAGCACCCGCAGCACGGACCGGTCGATAGTCGGGTTATCTCCGCCCAGCATGACCTCGGGCGCCATCGCCGCGTCCGTGCGCAGGGTGAGATCGATCCGCATACTCGGAAAGTAATGGGTCAAGTCGGTATCCGTCACGGATCGCCACGCACATCACCCGGGTCGTGTGCGAGACCGCGATGTGTAAAAGGCCGAATACCGGAAACAAGCGCCTTGTCGCCATTTCGGCGCGGATATCGAGCCAGGTCAGGGCCGGACAAAGGCCTGCCTGCGGGCTGGAGGAGGTGCCAGATGGGTCTGCGATACACCCGCCGGCCGAAGTACGGGCCGTTCCACGTCAATGTCAGCGAGAACGGCGTTTCTTCGGTGACGCTGAAGCTCGGCCGGGTCTCCTGGCGGGTCTGGTCGCGGCACCGCCGCGGCGGCCTGTCCAGCGTCGACCTCCCCGGTCCCTTCTCCTACCGCCGTGAGGGCCGCAGTCGCTCCCGCGCATAGGGTCAACGCCCGCTCGCCGGGAACCGCTCTGGCTCCCGGCAGAGCCGGACGGCCGGTGAGTAGCTGGACAACCGCCCAGAGTGCGTCTTGTGTGGTCGCTGCTTGGCGGCCACCGCTTATTGCACTCCGTCGCGGTTCCGTTTACTCGTTTTGCCGGTTGTCTGCGTCGCCGGGGCTGGCGCTGTTCGCTCTGTGGGGTGCGGCGTCCGTTTCGTTCCACAGAGAGAGCGGCAACTGTGCCAGTGTCGTTGATCACGGTCGTGGCATGGGTGCGGGTCTGTTCCCGGAGGTCCGGGCTGTGACCGCGAGTGACGAGAGATACTTTGGGCGCTCGAATGGCTACGTTATGTCATGCAAGGATGGACGGCTGACGCGAGACACGCTGTCAGGAGAAGTCCTCAGTCGGCGGTGGCGCGGGCGGCCGGGGTCGAGGCGGCGGGGGAGTCGGCGGCCGGCGAGACCGGGGCGCCGGGCTGGGCGGGGGCGGGGTGGCGTTCGGCGAGCAGGAGGGCGAGGTCGTCGTGCAGGGCGCCGCCGGCGTGGGCGTCCAGGGCGGTGGTGAGACGGTCGAGGGCCTCCTCCTGGTCGCCGCCGAGCAGCAGGTCGAGATGCTCGTCGAGGTCGAAGAAGCGGCCACCGGCGTCCCGGGCCTCGATCAGGCCGTCGGTGAACAGCAGCAGCCGGTCGCCGACCTCCCAGAACGCGTTCGTCACGGTGAACTGGTCGGCGAGGCCCAGCGGCGGGCTCGGGGAGCGCAGCATCAGCGTGCGCGTCGCGCCCTGCGGGGACACCAGCCGCGGCGGGTGGTGCCCCGCGGAACACATCCCGAGCCGGCCGTCCGGGTGGATGTCGAGCACGAGCGCGGTGACGAAGTCCTCCGGCCCGGCCTCCCGGGCGACCGCGCGGGCACACGCCGCGGCGACCTGCTCGGGATCAAGCCAGGTGACGGCGGCCTCCCGGAACGCACCCAGGACCACCGACGCCAGGCGCACCGCCGGTAACCCCTTGCCCCGGACATCCCCGATGATCACTCGGATGCCGTGTGCGGTGGGCACGACCTCGTAGAGGTCTCCGCCGACGGAGGCCTCCCGCGCGGCGGACAGGTAGCGGGCGGCGAAACCGGCGCCGTCCAGGCGGCCGGGCACGGCGGGCAGTAGCGCCCGCTGCGCCACCTCGGCCACCGCCTGGACGCGCTGCAGCTTCGAACGCTGCTGCTCCCGGAACACGCAGATCATCACGGCGATGATCGCCTGGATGGCGATCAGCACGATGGCGGCGATGTGCTGGCCGGTGCCGAACCGGTCGTCCCACAGGCCGGACACGATCCCGAGCAGCACCGTCACCGCGCCGACACCGGCGGTGATGAGCGTCGGGCAGGCCGCGGCGAGGATCAGCGGGCCGAGGCCGAAATACCCGGCCAGGGCAACGGAGGAGAAGACGTCGACGAGCAGCGTGCTGAGCAGGACGGCGGCGCCGGTGATGACGAACGCGAGATTATCCGCCCGCTCGTCCGGCGGTATCAGGGCGGCGGGGGCATCCGTCCGGACAGTGCGCATGGGCCATTGTCCCGGCCCGACCAGGCGTTCGGCCAGAGACCCTGGCAGGACGTCCGGAAGGTGACCAGAATCTTACCAGACGGTCACACCGACGCACCGTCACCGCTCCTCGACTGCCCGGCGATCACCTGCTGCCCCGGAGCGGCTCCTTCTTCGTTCCGACGTGGGTGCGCGGCGGCTCGCAGCAGGTCATCCGGTGTAGGCGACACGTTCCCCCGGATGGTGCAGCTGCCACCGTTCGGTGGCCTCGAGCTGTGCGGCGAGCGAGATCAGCCGCGTTTCGGCGGCCGCCGGGCCCATCAGCTGGGCGCCCACCGGCAGGCCCGCCGCAGTGAACCCCGCGGGCACGTTGACCGCCGGCCAGCCGAGCACGTTCCACGGCCAGGCGAACGGGCAGGCGGCCACGATCGCCTGGTCGGTCGCCCAGTTCGTGTCCCGGTTGAGTTCGCCGACCCGCGGCGGCGGAGTCGCCGTGGTCGGGGCGAGCACGACGTCCACCCGGCGGAAGACGCGGGCGATGTTGAGCCGGGCCACCGGCTCGGCCGCCCGGACCAGCGGAAGCAACGGACGCAGCAGCCGGCCGGTGCGGGCGTTCGCCAGCGTGCGCGCGTCGAGCAGGGACGGGTCGGGCACCCGGCCGGCCCAGTCGCGGATGCCGTCCATCGACCGGGGCAGGAAAAGCGTGCCGAGCAGGCCGTAGGGCGGCTCGATCGGGACGATCTCATGCCCAAGCCGGGCGAGGACCTCGGCGATCCGCTCCACCGCGACCCGCACCGCCGGGTCGAGGTTCGCCGGCACGCCGCTGTAGGGGCGGTGCAGCGACAGGCCGATCCGCAGCCGGGGCGGCGGATGCCCGGCCGCGGCGAGAAATGTCTCGGCCGGCGCCGGAGGGTGGTCCCGGTCGCTCGGCAGGCTGCCGGACAGGGCGTCGAGCAGCAGGGCGCCGTCGGCGACCGTCCTGGTCAGCGGACCGAAGACGGTCAGGCCGTGGAACTGTTCGCGCACCGGGGCGCTGGAGATCCGCCCCCGCCTGGGCTTGATGCCGACCAGATGCGTCCACGCCGCCGGGATGCGTACCGACCCCGCGCCGTCCGAGCCGATCGCGCCCGGGACGAGCCCCGCCGCGACCGCCGCCGCCGCGCCGCCGGACGATCCGCCGGGCGAGTAGTCGAGATCCCACGGGTTGCGGGTCACCCCGAACGCCGGGCCCTCGGTGAACGGCCACTGGCCGAACTCGGGGGTGTTGGTCTTGCCGACGATGATCGCCCCCGCGGCCTTCAACCGCCGGACCATCTCGCTGTCGCGCGCCGCGGGCGGGAACTCGCCCATCGCCCCGAACGCCGTGGGCATCCCGGCGATGTCCGTGTCATCCTTGATCGCTATCGGCACGCCGAGCAGGGGACGGTGCCGGCTGGCGGCCGTGGCACGAGCGCCGTCGGCGTCAGCGCTCGCGGCGCCCGCCGAAGCCGCCTCGAGTGCGGCGTCGGCCGCCGTCGCCTCCTCGAGGGCCTCCACAGCTCGGATCCGGCGGAAGGCGTTCAGGGTCGACTGCGTCGCCTCGATCCGGCCGAGCGCCGCCTCGACCAGTTCCCGTGAGGTGATCTCACCGCGGGCAAGCCGGGCGGCCAGCTCGGCCACCCCGTCCAGCTCCGCCGACGTGCCGGTGCCGTGGGCCGCGGTACGGAGCCGGCGGCCTGGGTTACCCCGACTCGGGCTGTCCCGACTCGGGCTGTCCGGACTCGGGCCGTCCGGGTTCGGGCTGTCCGGGTTCGGGCTGTCCGGGTTCGGATCCGGGCCGTACGCAGCCGCGTTGTCCGAGTTGACGAAGGCTCGTCGCGGGTCGGCCATGAGCACTCCCTGCCAGCTGCCACCCGGCCACCGGGGCCGCTGTCGAGCTTGCTCCTGCTCCTGTCCCTGGCACCGTAACCGACGTCGGGCCGCCGCAACACGCTCGAGGCATTACCTCATCCGTTGTCCGTGAAGTGTTCGGATATGGATCATGGTGTGGATGTGTGCGGCCACCGGGCGGCAAATCTGTCCAGATTGATCCGATATAGGCATTATCGCCATGGGATCTGCGGCGCAGTGGAGCATCACCCTGGCCACGTCGTGTTATCAACATCGATGATGGGGTACCGCCGTCCGGGAAACAGGCGGTGAACTCTTTCTCCACCACCGGCACCGCCACCGACTCCGGCAGCGGCACCGCCACCGACCCGACGACGCGCCGCGGTCACCGCACCGTGTCGGCGGGCCGGGCCACATGGGTCCCGGACGGGGCATGCGGTGAGCGGGAGCAGGCCAGGTCGGGGTAGACGTCGAGACCAGACAGACCGGACAGGCCAGACAGGCCAGATGGACCAGACGAAGGGAACCAGGACGATGTCAGCGGACCCGAACCCGGCGACGCCCGATCCCACGTTGATCGTGACGCCGAACAGCTCGCGGCCCACCATCCCCCCGGCTGCGCCGCCGAACGCCACCCCCGCGGCCACCCCTGCCGGGTCCGGCTCGCCCGAGCCGCCAGCGTCTGCTCCGATCCCACCCACCCCACCCATCCCACCCACCGCACCCACCCCACCGGCAGCGACGAACTCGGCCGTCGACCTGTCGCCCTCCGACGCCGACGAGCTGGCCGTTTCCACCCCGGCCCGCTCGGCGGCGTCCTACACCGACGAATCGGCCACCGACGAATCGGCCACCGACGAGCCACCCGCGGACGAGGCGCCCGGCGGCGAGTCGGCGGCAGACCGCCCGGCTGCCGGTGACACCGGGGCGGAGCCGTCGGGCGGGGCGGCCACCCGTGAGCGGGTCGCCTCCGGGGCCGCCGAGGTGCGTCAGCGGGTGACCGGGGCCGCGCAGACGCTGGCGCCGCAGCTGGGTGCTGCCGCCGGACGTACCCGCGACGCCGCGGGTAAGGTCGCCGGCACCGTGCTGGAGAAGGCCGCCGAGAACCCGCGGCTGGCCGCGGCGGGCGCTCGCTCCATCGACGCCCGGGACCGGGCCCTCGGCACCGCGTTCGAGCGCCTGGCCCAGCATCCGCAGGCCAACGCCGCGGCGGAGAAGGCCATCGCCACCAGTGGCAAGGCCGTCCGCTCCGCTGGGCAGCGGGCTCGCGGCAACCCACGGGCGACCGGCGGGGTGGTGGCCGCCGTCGTCGTACTGTCCGTGGTCCGACGGATCCGACGGCGTCGGCGTAAGGCGGACTGAGCGGACCCCGGCACCCTTCCGGTGGCATCCGGGCCGTTCGCGGCATCAGGGGTGTCCGGGTGGCATCGGGGCGTCCGAGAGGAAGCTTGAAATAAGGTGTTTGTCGCCCGGGTCGGCGGGAACGAATGAACCAGTCACCTCGGCAGGGAGAATAAAATGGTCACATTCGTTGTCGTCATGATTCTGCTCGGACTGGTCGCTGGCGCGGTCGCGCGAGTGGTGCTTCCCGGGCCCGATCCCATTGGTATCGTCGGCACCATCGTCGTCGGCATCATCGGCTCTTTCGTCGGTGGTTTCCTCGGCTACGTCCTGTTCGGTAAGGACCTGGGCGAAGGCGCCCTGCAGCCGTCCGGCATCGTCGGTTCGATCATCGGTGCCATCCTCGTGCTGCTGATCTGGCGGAACGTGGGCACCGGTCACAGCCACGGCCGCTCGCACGGTCGTAGCCGGCGCTACGCCCGCCGGTAATCGAACCGGCACTGGTCACGGCGGCACCGACAGGTGATCTCCGGGACTGCCGAGCACCTCTGACGGCGGTCACGGGAGGTCTCCGGTAGGAACCAGACATGGTTCTCACCGGCGGCTCCCGTGGCCGCCGTCAGTCATGTCCGGGAATCCTTCGTCCCGTTCCAAACACAACGACCGAGTTCTTTCCATGGCTGGACAGCGCTGTCGAAGTCGACGACCGTCATCACCCGATGCGACCGATCCAGTTTGTATGGCCGATCCGATTTGTGTGGCCGATCTGGTTTGTGTGGCCGATCCGGCTTTTCGGCCTCCGCTCTGCTGCGATCGTCCGCCGCTCTGGCGGCAGGTCGTTACCGGGGTCTTGTTCTCTGCCGAGGATGACGACCGCCGGTGGTTCGGCTGGGCCAGCGGCCGTCATCCCTGCTGTTCGCCGCATTCAGCAGCGTGCCGGTTACGGCGCTTTCGCGGCTGTTCCCGCCGGCGGCAGACACCCTCGACCCGGTCCGGTGGGTTCCGTGGGGCAGTCTCCTGTGGATCAGGGGCTGCCGCGGTCAGGGCGCGAAGCGTGGTCGCTGGGCACGGTCAGAGTCGGGCTGAGCGACCACGGTTCGTGGGGTGGCTTCGGGTAGGACGGCGACAGGGCCGGAACGTGCACTCATGATGATCGAATGGTGACTTTTTGTGGCTGACGGGCGCACTCGGAGATCCGCGGGGAGCGACCCTGCGTAATCGTCTGCGGGCAACGGTTCCGGAGTCGGTCAGCCGGTACGGCCGTCCTCGGCGGACGGGTCGTCGTCCGGGTCGGCAGGGGTTTCGCTGAAGTCGCGGGCCCGCTGGGCGGCGTCGGGGCTGTCGCCGGAGAACAGTGAGGCATCGGGGGACACCTCGCTCTGGGTGGGCGGTGACGACGAGGTGGATGCCGGCTGCTGGGCGTTGCGGCGCTGGCCGGGGCCACCGGTCGAGCCGGTCGAATCGCCGGGGCGATCGGCTCTGTGATCGACTCTGCGATCAGCTCTGTGATCAGTACGGGTCTGGTCGCCGGATGCCCGCTGGGCTGGTGCGGGGGCGCCGGTGTGAGCACCGTCCCGGTCGCCGCCGGCGTCCCGTGACAGGGCGACTGTGGCAATCGGTTCCCAGCCGACGTGTCCGTTGCCGTTCCCCCCGCCCTCGTCGCGGGGATCGTTGCCGTCGCTGGGATCGTTGCTGTGGCGGGGATTGTCGCTGTGGCGGGGATTGTCGCCGTGGCCGCGCTGGCCGTCGGGGTCACGCTTGCGGAGTCGGTCGCCGGGCGCGCGGGCGGCGCTGCCGTCCTCCGGTCCGCGCACGAGCGTTCCGATGCCGCCGCGATGGTGACCGTCCACACCGTTGCGGTCGTCTCCGGTGGTGGCGTGGCTGTTGGCCGTACGGCGGCGCGTCCCGGGGGCTTCGGAGCGAGGGTCGGCGGCCGCGGCGAACATCGCGGTGGCGAATCCGTCGGTTCCGGTCCGGTCCGGTGCGGAGCCGGCCGTGGCGGGTGCGAACAGGTGGGCGGCGGCCTCGAACTCGACGCGGGTGCGCGGCAGGGCGCCGGGATGGTTGCGCTGCAGCCACAGCACGAGCGCCTCCCGCACGTGGCAGCGCAGGTCGAAGGTGGTCGGGCCGTCCTTGCCGCTGACCAGGACGCGGATCCGGATGTGGTCGCCGACGGCGTCGGTCACCTGCAGCACGGACACCCGCCGGTCCCACAGCTCGTTGGCCTCGAGGACCCGGTGCATCTCCGCGCGCATTTCCTCGATCGGGACCTCCCAGTCCAGGTCGAGCTCGACGGCGCCGAGGACCGCGGACTCCTTGCGGGTCCAGTTCTGGAACGGGGTGGTGGTGAAGTAGGTGGACGGAAGGATCATCCGCCGGTCGTCCCAGATGTGGACGACCACGTAGGTCAGGGTGATCTCCTCGATCCGGCCCCACTCCTCCTCGACGACCACCACGTCGTCCACGCGCATCGCGTCGGTGAAGGCGATCTGCAGTCCGGCGAACACGTTGGCCAGGGACGTCTGGGCGGCCAGGCCCGCGACGATGCCGACCACGCCGGCGCTGGCGAAAATGCTCGCCCCGGCGACCCGCACGCTCGGAATCGTCATGAGAATCGACGCGGCGGCGATGACCGAGATGACCGCGACCGTGATGCGCCGCAGCAGGCTGACCTGGGTGCGGACCCTTCGGGCATGCCGGTTGTCGACCACGTCGACCCGATAGCGCAGCAGCGCCAGTTCCTCGAACACGAACGCCAGGACCGTCACACACCAGGCGAGGGCGGCGATCAGCAGAACCCCGCAGACGCGGGAGGCCGAGGTGGTCCAGTCCTGTTCGGGCGTGGTGCCCAGACTGATCTGGACGGCGATCAGCACCAGGGCGAAGCGGACCGGTCGGCGCCCGCGATGGGCCAGATCGGCGACGATCCCCGAGTGGTGGCCGATCCGTCGCGCTCCCCGGTGTAGCAGCAGCGAGGCGGCCAGAGCGACGATCACCGCCCCGGCCACCACGGTCAGCACGGCAACAGTCGACTGCATGTTCGAAAAGGACACATCGGGCGCGGCGCTCACACGCACAGGCAGGCTCCTCGTCCGTCAGGGACAGTTCCCGGTAGCCCTGCCCGTGAACAGGCGAGTCGATGGAGTGATCCGCGTCATAGTTCCCGGCGTAGCCGGGCCTGGTGCGTTGGCTCGGCACCGTCCGACAGGGCGCGCAGGATGGAAAGGTCCAGCTCGTTGCGGATGCGGGCGACGATGCTGGCCCACTGGCGGGAGAACCCCGGACGCCGTTCCAACGCCGACCACACCCACGAAAGCTCCGGTTCCGAGTGCGCCCCCGGCATCCACAGATGCAGAAGCTGCTCAACGGCCGGCGCGATCCGTTCGATGCGACCGGCCCGCGCCGGTGGTTCGTCCAGTCCGTCCACAAGCCGTTGCATGGTGGTCAGTAACCAGTCGTGCGCGGCGATCTCCTCACAGAGAGTTGCCAGCTGCTCGGGTGCGTCCAGCGCGGCGTGCACGACCAACGTCCGCACCCCGGCGTCGTCGATGGTGAAGGAAGGGGACGGCGCGGAGCCGTGCGGGCCGACGTCATGAACGGCGAAGCGAAACCGGGTGCGCGCCGTGCGCAGGGGGATGGTGCCGTCGAGCATGGTCGCAGCCTGCACCCGATCCAGCAGTCGGCTCGCGATTGCCGCCAGGTCCAGCACGCCTGGACGCGAGGGACCAGTGAACCCGCGGGCGAGGTCGTCATCGTCCGCCCGGCCGATCTGCTCCAGGACGCCGGGGTTGGCCAGGTGAGTGAACCATCCACGCCGCCGGGCCGGGACGCCGGGCCGACCGGCGGCGATCAGCGTGCGACTTGAGGCCAGCGCGATACGTCCGCCGATGAGTACTCCACGGCTTGCCACGGTGCCAATACCATCCGTGCGCCGCCCGGCGGCGGAAGGCAGCCTGCAATACACCCCTTCGACGGTGTCCGGGGACACCGCGCGAGCCAGCGGCCGGGATGTCGTCCGTACACTGGCGGCCGGTGTGAACGCGAGAATCTCCCGGGCCATGTCCGGGTTGACCGCGTGCGAGTGGCGCAGCAGCGTGGTGCGGGCTTCCACGAGCAGCAGCGTGGGTCGGGGGCCGGGTGCGCTGTCGCCGGTCAAGGGCCGAGCAGAACATAGGAAATCCGGTTGATGAGCTCCAGCGGCACGTCGATCCCTTCGGCGGTGGCTCGCCGCACCGCCTGCCGGGCGGTGACGGGATCAGCCGCGACCTGGCAGAGGATCGTGCGCACCGCGGCCTCGACCGGCAGAAACCGGCTGTCCAGTACCGAAAGGGTGCGGTAGGCGCACAATGGCGCCGGAGTGCGGGTGACCTGTGTGACGGCGGGCAGTGCGGACCAGCTGTCGGGCAGCTCGGCCGGGTCGACGAGCTCGGCCGCGACGGCACTCCCGCCGTCACGGCGCAGCACGCCAAGGCGGACAAGCTGCCACACGGCGGCCAGGTAGGCGCAGGACCAGTTCCGGGTGCCGTCACCGGCCGGGCTGCTCCACAGCTCCACGTCATGGAAGATCGAGTGCAGGTGGCGACCGTTCTCGGTCGGTGGAGCCCAGCGTGCCCGCTGCCCCATCGCCTGGCGTGCCTCGGTCGACGGTGAACGCTGGCCATTGGTCAGCCAGCCGGTCTGGGTGACCGGAGGCCGCGAACCGTTGGCGCCGAACGGCGGGTCCGCCACCAGCAGGCCCTCGACGAGGTCAGCGAGTGAGGAGGCGGCTGGGCCCTGTGCCAAGGCCGACTCGCGCGCCAGGTAGTCCAGCCGGGTACCTGCCCGCTCGGCGGCGGCCAGCAGGCGGGGGATGGCCGTGGTCGGTGACGGGGTCGGGCGGGCCTGGGGATCGGTGGGACTGGAGTAGTCGTCCAGCAGCAGACAGGTGCTTACCCGCGGCCGGCGGCCGGCGGGCAGGCAGGCTACGGCCTGGACTCGGGCTTCGTCGACCCAGGGAGCGATTCGGGCAAAAAACCGATCAAGATCGACGGTATGAAGATCCTCCAGGTACAGATGGCCGAGCTCGACCGATACCTGGGCCAGGGGCACCTCGCTGGTCCGTGCGAGCGCCGAGGACTCCACATAGACCGCGTCCACCGGTTTAACCCGTTTCGTCGTGCGCCCCGGCCGCCGGGACCGTCACTCCGCATCGGGCGGAGGCGCGGGCGGGGCCGGGAACGGCGTGCTGGCCTCCCAGATCGCGTCGAACCTGTCCCGACGATCCCGGAGCGTGTCCCGATGATATCGAAGGTTCGTCCGCGCGATGCTCACTGTGGGGGGAACCCCCTCCAGCTCCACCTCGTAGCTCACATCGTCGTCGAAAAGGATGAAGTCCTTGAACAGGGCCGTCCAGTCGTCGTACCGGGAGGACGGGGACAGGTTGTACACCTCGTTCGTGCGCACCTCCACACCGGCACTCGCCTGCTTCTCGCAGGTCCGGACGAAATCAGGGCTGGTGAGCACGTCCGGATTGGTCAGGATGAAGATCCGTCGGACGGCGACCCCGCGTTCGACCGCCGCGCGCTGGGCATTGAGGTAATCCCGGCCGAGTTCGGTCTTCCAGAACCCGTCCTCGAAATTTCCCCGGCCACCGTCGGCGGCCGTTGTACTGATCGCGAAAATCTGTCTGCTGGCCGCCCGGGTCAGCGCGAGCAGCCAGTCGCGGTCCTCGCCCTCGCAGCCTGCCGCGAACGCCGCCGGCCCCTCGGCGGTCAGGCCGTGCAACAGAGCGGTCAGCGACCGGATCTCCTCGGTGACGAGACGACCGAGTACCGAGGACGGCGGAGCGAATGTCACCACGGTGTCGAGGAGGCTACGCAGCGGATGGGCGGCGCTGGGCTGGGCGTCCAACGGCGACTTCTCCATGGCCGCACGCAGCCGCGCGGCGTCGTTCACCTGGGAGATGGTCCGCTCGATGTCTGACATGGAACGCTCCACGTCCCGTAGGAACTCCACGACCAGCACCGCGCCGGCAACGAACACGCCAAGGGTCAGGGTGGAGGCGACCGAACCATGGGCCAGGGTGGTCAGGCCGAAACTGATCGTGCCGGTGAGCAGGGCAACGGCAACACGAGGTAGTAAGGGTTGCATTGGCATCTCCCCACGGACTACGGTTTCACTGTAATAGTGACCGTTCCGCGGCCTGCTGTTGCCATATTTCTGCCGGATTCTTCAGACTGCCGCCCAGTAGTTTTGCTGCGTGAGCTTGCTAGCAAGATCTTCGAAGGCGGCGACGGTTTCCGGGTTCGCGATCTGAGTGCTTCTGACATCCAGGTCCCGGATGATCTGCTCACGCCACTGCAGGACGGGATCCAGCGGGATCGCGCCGATCATCATGCTCCGGCCGAGACGCCGGCGGGCCGCGAGCTCAAGCAGCTCCTCGTGGCACCGCTGCAACCAGGACGCCTGTGCCGGCCGAAGCAGGCTGAGCTGTGCGGAATCCGGTTCCTGAACCGCCGTCCGGACAAAACGGATGGAATCCTCCATTACCTCTCGGTCGATACCGAGTTGTACGCCGTTGTTCACGATGCCGCGCTCACCGAACACGAGTCCGTGCGCGGCCAGGATGTGCTGACGGGTCCAGCGATGGAAGACCAGCCAGCGGACGGCCTCGCCGCCGGAACCGAGGTTGCTGGTGGCCTCCTGTACGAGCTCGGCCGCGTAGGAGCGGCCGGCGCTCAGATCAACGAGAATGATGCTGAACTCCTCTGCCAGGCCCAGGAAAAGCTGCCGGCACCGCTCGATCATCGCCGCGTCGACCGGGAACTCACCACCGCCCTCGTCGCCGGGCAGGAGCACCAGTCGGCCCGCGCCGAGCGGGCGTCGCCGCCCCGACCAGCCCGCGTGCCGCCACACGTCGATCCTGGCTGGTTCCGCTGTCTCACCATGCAGATAGGAGTGCAGGCCGGTACCCATCTTGATTCCACGGCTCACCGACTCCACGTCCAGGATGGCGCCGGCTGTCGGAGATCCGAAATCGAAGTCGAGGAAACAGACGTCATCCCCCTGCAACGCCCGCCGGTAGGCCACGTTGGTGGTGGTCACCGACCGCCCGGTGCCACCCTTGTCGGAGGTGGCCAGCACGATCACAACCTGCCCTCCAGAACAATCGACGGCCGGGCGGCCTCCAGGCTGTTGAGCCTGCGCAGTACCTCCAGCAGGATCGCCTGGGCGGTCCCCGGCCGCCGCTCCACAGCGGCACGGGCGCGGTCGATCTGGATGGCGACATCCTCAAGTTCGGCCCGCATCGCGCCCCCTGCGTTCAGCGCACCGTTGAGAAGCTCGCGATGGTAAAGATGGTCAGCCTCGCTGAGCATCGTGCGGGCCGCGGAGATTCCGGCGACGTTTGTGACCGGTGACATGTCGATGACGCTGACCGCGGCCACAAGGCATTCCACCACACGTTCAGTGAAGTACCAGGATGGCTCGCCGGCCTCGTCCGGTAGTCCTGGGAAAGGCCGCCGTGGGTCGTCCCACAGCCCGGCGCCCGGGCCATCGAGGATCATGCGCTGTTCGACATGCCCCCAGATCTCGTCGGCCAGGTCCAGCAGCTGCTGGCGCAGTTCGGCACTGCGAGCCAGCAGGACAAGGCGCATGGTCCGTTTGAGCAGGGCCGTGGCGAAGTCGGTGACCCGCCAGGCCAGCACGACCGGCTTGCCGTCGGCCTCGGCCAGGGGGATCTCCAGACCTGGGACGTGCATCTCCACGGCGGTCTCCTGCTGGCTGGCCCGCCGGGTGACACGTGCCCGGATCGCCAGCTCCGCCAGGATCTGGGCAATGCTGGCCAGCTCGTTCTCCGCGGGCCGCCGTTGGTGCAGGTTCTCGATCACCATGCCCGCCACCTGAAGCGAGTAGTAGTGATCGGTCACGGGGCTCTCGCCGCCAGCCCGGTCCGTCGGCTGCCACGGAATGTCGGCCAGTGCCGTGCGCCGATCACCGAAGTCGGCGATGGCCGACCAGTACCGCTGCGCCAGCTCCCAACGCAGCTGCAGGCGTCGGGACAGCGACTGCTGCGTCGACGTCAGCAGGTTCAGCCGCCGGGTGCGTTCCGAGGAGAGGTCGGCTATGCCGTCCAGAGCCGACAACGTGAAATAGAGGTTCGGGCGGGCGACGGCGCGCCCCGGCTTCTGGGCGGACTCCGGCAGGTCCGCCTCGACCGCGGGCGCGCCGTGTACCACGCCCCACGACCAGCCGCATTCGAACAGGTGGTTCTCGTTCTCCAGGCCATCCAGGCCCGTGGTTCCGTCGGTGGCTTCCGGGAGGTCGGCTCGAATGCTGTTGAGTGATGCGCGTAGCCGGGCCAGGAGCTGCTCCTCGGAATATCCATCCTGATCGACGGTGCGCAGCAGCGCCGCGCCGGCGGTAGAGGTCGGCGAGAACGTGTGAACGGTGAAACTACGGAGCAGGCCGACCATTGCCGCAGTCAGCCGGGTGCTGGCCGCGTTCTCCAGCCACTCCACGTCCCTGAGCAGCTGTGCCCGGCGGATCCCGGTCCGCCGGTACTCCTTGAAGAAGCCCAACGTCGCCAGGCAGAGCGTAATCGACATCGACATCGAGTCGACGATGTCGATCCTGCGGTCTTCCGGGCTGAGTATGTGGCCGGCCTGGGTGGCTTGCAGGTATGCGCCACCGTGAAAGACGGGGAGGCCGTCCTCGTCGCTGTAACGCCGCATGAAGGTGCTCACCGCCCGCAGCAGGACCTGTGGTATCTCGATGGGCTCGCCCAGCGCCTGGAGGGCCTGGGCAACGTCCTTCCCGGTCCGGTCGGGCTGCTCCAGCCGAAAATAAGATGCCTCGGCGGTCGCTGGATACATCAGGCAGAGCAGCTGCTCGGCGTCGGCGGTCGAGTTGGGTTGGGCGCGACCGCCGAACTGCCACTCGCCCTTCTGATGGGAGTACGCGGACGCGGCCTGCCAAAGCTCGAGCATCAACTGTCGCGGCTGGATCCTCATCGCCCGGCCGCCTTTTCCGCTGTTTTCGTCGCGGTCGCCCTCGCCACTGTAACCGGCGTCACCGCTACCGCCGGACCGCGGCCGCCGGCATCGGGCGCCGACGGTAGAACATTCATTCTCAACCCGGTTCTCCGATTCTCGGGGTGATGTGCGCCGATCAGGTATGTGTCGGTCGGGCGCGGCCGAGGGCGACCAGCATCCCGGTATACCCCACTCGTAGCGAGTCGCTGGGAATCCGGTGGATCTGCACGTCCGATGCCGCGGCCTCCACACACCTGCGCACATCCTGGACGCCGACCTCGACGGCAGGGAACTCCTGGCTACTCACCTCGTAGCCCTTCGAGTTCTCCATGTAGGCCATGGCGAACGGCGCGCCCGGCCGCAACGCCTGCAGGAAGCTGTCCACCGCCTGCTCGAACTCGTCGATCACATTGGATATGGAGCAGGCAACGAAGAACATCGTCCCGATGTCCCACTCCTGGCGAGGCAGGTCGAAGACGCTGCCCTGCTGGACGTGCGCCGCCGCGGAGAGCTGCGCACGCGGGTCGGCGACGTCGCGGTAGCAGTCCCGTTGGGCTAGAACCGACCAGAACTGATCCCAGTCGGTGGAATAACCGTGGGCCAACTCCCGCTCCAGCCAGGCGACGTTGTGTGTCGCGCGTTCCACCATTGTGATCTTTCTGCACCACGGCAGGATGGCCAGTGCCGGATACAGGTTGGATCCGGTGCCGACGTCGACCCCGTGCAGGCCACCAGGCAGTTCCGCCCGCACGAAGTGGTCCCGGGTGAGGCGCAGAATTTCCGTGTCATCGGCACGCAGATGCAGATAGTTGTGGGCGAAGTAGGCGGTGGGGTCGAACTCGTCCCACGGTGCGTCGGAGTTGGCTGTCAGCTCGGAGTCTTGCGTGGTCGCGTGTGACGGATTGCTGTGCACGGTCATGCGGCGTACCTCCGAGGCCGGCTGCCGAGGGTCGGGACGGGAGGAAACGTCAATGCTGCCGACGGCATTGACCTCAGCCCCGTAGCGAGGACCCTGATGCCCGCTCCGGCTCGGAGCTGTGGCGTACGAGCCTGGTGGAGGCGGGGAGTCCCCCGGTCGACCATGGGTCGACCAGTGCCGAAGTCAGCGTACAGAACATGAGTGTTCTGTTCTCGCCCACCCCGTAGTAGTCCGCCTCCTCCGCTTCGGGTTGAAAACCAAGACTCTCGTAGAGTGCTTTCGCGACTACGTCGTCCGAACGCACGGCGAGCCGCACCTGGGTGCTGCCACGCTGGTGCAGCAGGACGAGTGCGGCCCGGGCGAGCCGCCGGCCGATACCCCGACCCCGCATCGGCGTGACAACACCCAGGCCCTGGAACCAGCTCGCGTCCGACGATCTGGCGGTCATGGTCAGGGAGTACCCGCACATCCGGCCGTTGATCTGCGCAACCAGGATCTCGTCGGCATGCACGTCGAAGATCTGACGAAGCGCAAAATATGGATATGCCAGCGTTCCGAAGACCTCTCGGTCGAGGTCGTGCAACGACCCGAGATCCTGTGCCAAGACCCTGCGTACTTCCATCCGCGACTCCACCGCGACCCCCTTCGCCATCGTCGCTCTGCCCCTGAATGCGCTGGCCGTACGGGATTCGGCTGCCGGTGGGTGCACACCCGGGACGGCCAGCCGCCCGTCCCGGCCCGGTCCGGGCGCCAGCGGTTCCGCCCCCGGGCGGCCATTCGTGACCGAGCAGGCCACGGTTGGGCTCGGAGCGGTGCGCCCCGGTGCGCATCCTCGTGTTCATGTCGGACCGACCGGTGGGATGGCGTGGCCTGATTTCCCGACCGACGGACACCAGCCAGGAGTTACCTCGGCAACCCGGCTGGACAGGATCGCGGCATAGACCGGGCAACGGCCGGGAGAGAGATCTCACCGTCTCATTGTGCATTGATTGTGTTCGGCGTGCGACGAACTGACGCCTCTTTCCGGGAGCAAAAATCTGCCTACTGCCCACCGCCCACTGCCCAAACCGCTGTCGCAGCTTCGATCGCTGTTCTGCCGGGATAGCTGCTCAGTGTTCCCCGGTGGGCAGGAAACGGTACATGACGTAGAGGTCGACGTCGCCGAGCCAGGGGTGACGGTAGGCGGCAGGCAGGGTGCCGACCAGGCGAAATGCGAGCGAACGCCACAGGGCGACAAGCTTGGGATTCACCGAGATGACGGCGTTGAGCTGCATTGCCCGGTAACCACGGTCGGTTGCGTACTCGATCATCTGCTCGGCGGCCAGGCGGCTCGCGCTCTCCCAGTGCCCGCCGTTGCCGCCGACTCCGCCGGTCCCGCCACCCACGTTGGGGCGACCGCGACCGGTGCCGAGCACCCGGGCGCGCTGCGGCGGACCGCCGTGGTCGATCCACTTCGGGTCGACCAGCAGGGTGGCCTGGGCGACATGGTCACCGAGCCCGGGCAGGCTGGGCATGAGCAGGGCGGTGGCCACCACGGCGACCCGGCCGTCGGCGTCCTCCTGCTCCATCACCAGGACGTCGGCCGGCGGCGGCAGCATCCACGCTCCGCGGGCGGTCTGCTCGTCGGTGTCCGGCGGCCACGCACAGGTCTCACCCTCGACGACGACGGCATGCCAGACAGGCCAGATCGCATCCCAGTCCGCTGGGGACGCCTGCCGTGTCCGCACCTGTCCGTTCCTGCCCGTCGACCGCTGTGCCTGGGCGTCCGGGTCGCGGCGCGACCCGCCCCGCGTCGCGCGGGTTCACCGTCCACCGGATCGCCGTGCGTCGCCGGGTTGCCTCGTCGATCCCCGTGCCCCACCTGCGACCATATGCCCGGCCTAGATCATCTGCCGGCTTTCGTCGGCGTGATCTGGTTCGCGTGGATATGCTCCGGCCGATGTGGCGGGTTCTCCCGGCGGCGCGTGGCTGACTACTGCCGGTGGACGGCGAAGGTCGTGCAGCCGTTCAGGCGGACCCGGCCGGTCAGCTCATCCGGTGTGCCGGCCAGGGGACGTGCGGTGAGGTTGGCCATGTTGTAGCCGGGTGGCTGCTCGATCCAGCGCACGCCGGTGAAGTTCAGCACCCCGTCGGCGTAGATGATCCGCATCAGATAAGAACCGCGCGGCACCCCGGGGTTCGACGGTAGCGGGTAGAAGTCGAACCGTGCCCACAGATCCTGGCTCGGGGTCAGAACAATACTGAGCAATAGCCCGGTCGGGCCCTGCGAACAGACGTATCCACCCCGCCACAGGCCGGGCAGTGCGATCGGCGGCGTGGCCGCGGGATTCGGAGCCACCGGTGTGGCACCGCCAGCGGTTGACGGCGCAGACGGCACCGGAACGGGAAAGGCAGTGCTGGTGGGTAGCGGCGCTGTCGACACCGGTATCGGTGTGGAGCCGGTCAGTGCGCCGCCGGTACCGGCGGGAGCCAGGCCGGTCGACTTCACCGATCCGCCGCGCGTGAGCAGGGTCGCGACGATCGCGATGGTGAGCGCGCCCGCGATCGCGACGGCGGCCGGGATCCACGGGCCCGACAGCCAACCCGGCCGCCGCCGCTGTGTCGCCCCCGGCTTTCCTGCCGACGTGGACGTCGACGCGCCACCATGCCCCGGCGCTGCCGGTGCGGCGCCACGTCCAGGTGCTGTGGCGCGGCTGGGCGCGGCCGGAGCGGGTGATGCCGCGGCCGGCGCGGAAACAGGCGCCACGGCGGACGTCGAAGGCGCAACCACGGGCAGGGAGCCGAGGTCGGTGACGGTGCGGGGGAGGCCGGGCAGCTGCCACCGCTCGTCCAACAGGCGTTGCGTGGCCTCGGCCGGGTCGGCCGCCTCGCCGGGCAGGAGCTGATGCAGCAGGTCCGTTGTGCTCGGCCGGCTGCCCGGGTCGGGGCGCAGGGCGGCCTGCAGGACGGGCAGCAGACGGTCGGGCACGCCGGTCAGGTCGGGGCGTTCCCCGATCACCCGGTAGAGCAGTACCTCCGGCCGACCCAGGCCGTACGGGGGGCGCCCGGTCGCGGCGAAGGCGAGGGTCAGCGCCCACGAGTACACATCGGTGTACGGCCCGGTCTCGCCGGCGGCGACCTGTTCGGGCGCCATATAACCCGGACTTCCCAACAACGAGCCCGGGCCGGTCAGCGGCGTCGACTCGGCATACCAGGACACCCCGAAATCAATCACCCTGGGTCCGTCTGCGGTCAGAATGACGTTCGACGGTTTGAGATCCCGGTGCACCACCCCGACGCCGTGCATGGCATACAGCGCTTCCGCGAGACCCACCGCGAGGCTGTCCAGGACGTCCCCGACCAGGGCACCCTCCGCCTCCACCACCTCGGTCAGGCTGGAGCCGGCGACGTACTCGGTGGCCAGCCATGGGCGCTCGGCGTCCGGATCCGCGGCCACGACCCGCACCGCGCACGTCCCGCCGACCGCTCGGGCGGCCCTCACCTCACGGCGGAAACGCAGCCGGAAGTCCGGGTCAGCGGCCAGCCGGGTGGCGATCTGTTTGATGGCAAGGGGCCGGCCGGCAGGATCGGTGGCCAGGTAGACCACGCCCATTCCGCCCGAGCCGAGCCGGGCGGCGACCGGATAACCACCGATCTGCGCCGGATCGGTGGGCCGCAGGGGTGAGACCGGCACAGGCGGCCATCTCCTCTCTCCGGCGGTTCGGAAGTTCTGTGGTTCAGGAGTTCGGTGGTTCGGAAGTTCCGAGGGACGGCGGGTCGGTGGTTTGGCGCTGCGACGGTGGGCTGCCGTTGACGACCATTGTGTCCGGCTCACAGTCATGACCGCGCATCTGGTCCGGTATGGCCCGTGCGGGGCGTGGGCGGCCTGGTCCGCAAACGTGATCTGGCGGCGGATCGGACGAAACAGTGCAGGGCTACAGTCCCGGACGTCCGCTGCAGATCCGGCCCGCAGCCCGCCTCGCCGGACCCGTCCACGGAGGGTGCGATGCGAGTCCCCCGGCCACCGGCGACCTGGGTCGCAACCCTGTCCACCAGCTGGGACGGATCGGCGCGCGAGGCCATCCTCGGCGAGCTCAAGCGGGTCATCCTCGACGGCGCGGCCGGTCCGGGCCTGCCCATCCCGGTCGACGAGGTCGCCGCGCACTACCAGGTCAGCCGGATTCCGGTCCGGGAGGCGCTGATGAGCCTGGTCGGTGAGGGGCTCGTCGAGCACCGGGCTCGCGCCGGCTACACGGTGGCGGCGCCGACCCCCGCCGAGCTGCGCGAGTTCTACCTGGTGCGGGAGGCGCTGGAGGCCTCGGCCCTGGCGGCGGCCGTACTCCGGGCCACGACCGCGGACGACGAACGGGTGCTGGCAGCGCACGTCGCCACCGCGGCGGCGATCGAGGCCGGCGACTCCCGCGGGCACCATCGCCAGAGTCGACGGTTTCACCTAGCGCTCGTCAACGCCGGCGGCATGCCACGCCTGGCGCGCATGTACGAATCGGCCTGGAACATGACAGAGCCCGCGCGGCCGATGGACCACGCGCCGCGGGAGGTCGTCACCGCGCTCAACGACGACCACGAGCGGATGCTCGCCGCCTTCCAGGCCCGCGATGCACACGCCCTGCTGGAGATCTCCCGCCTGCACCACGCCCGTCTGCAGGCCTCCCTTCCCGGTGGACCCACCCCCTGACCGGCTGCTGTCCTGACCGGCTGCTGTCCTGACCGGACGGAGCGCCGATCAGACGGAGCACCGATCAGCACAGCACGGAGCAACGGTGCTTCGGTCGGTAGCCCACGGATATATCTGTCGTGTCATTCGACAGAAACATCGCCACCCTACTGTCTCTCAACAGAGGCCGGCCGGTGGATTCACCTCGCCGTGACCGGAGCGGTCTGACGCCGAAGCGGGCCGCGCTTCCGGCGACCCGTCGCGCGTCAACATACGCCCGATCACCCGCGTGGACCGAGCAGCCGTCCGAGGGAGAAACAATGAACGAGACCAATACGACCACGGCCCCGCCAGGGGCTTTGCCGACGGGCCGTGACAACCTGGTCGGGACCACTGATCAGCAGATCGGGTCAAGTGCGGTGAAGCCAGGTTACGACCCTCGTCTCGCCAATGAGGACCTCGCCCCGCTGCCCAGGCAGACCTGGTCCTCCTACAACATCTTCGCCTTCTGGATGTCCGATGTACACAGCGTCGGCGGATACGTCACCGCCGGCAGCCTGTTCGCACTCGGGCTGACCAGTTGGCAGGTGCTGGTCGCGCTGCTCGTCGGCATCACCATCGTCTATTTCTTCTGCAATCTCGTGGCCCGGCCGAGCCAGCAGGGCGCGGTGCCCTATCCCGTGGTCTGCCGCGCGTCCTTCGGTGTGCTCGGCGCCAACGTACCGGCGATCATCCGTGGTCTGATCGCGGTGGCCTGGTACGGCATCCAGACCTATCTGGCCTCGGCGGCGCTGGACGTCGTCCTGCTCAAGCTGTTCCACGGCCTCACCCCCTACGCCGACGTCCACCAGTACGGCTTCCTGGGCCTGCCGCTGCTCGGCTGGTGCAGCTTCACCGCCCTGTGGATCCTGCAGGCCGCGGTGTTCTGGACGGGTATGGAGACGATCCGCCGTTTCATCGACTTCTGCGGCCCGGCCGTCTACGTCGTCATGTTCGCGCTCACCGGCTACCTCATCTACAAGGCCGGCTGGGGCGCGATGAGCCTCAACCTCGGTGGCGAGCACCACGGCGGCTCCACCATCTCGATCATGCTCGGCGCGATCGCGCTCGTCGTCTCCTATTTTTCCGGGCCGATGCTCAACTTCGGCGACTTCGCCCGGTACGGAAAGGACTTCGGCGCCGTCCGGCGCGGCAACCTGCTCGGCCTTCCGGTGAACTTCCTGGTGTTCTCGCTGCTGGTCGTGCTCACCTCCTCGCTGACGATTCCGGTCTTCGGTGAGCTCATCACCGATCCGGTCCAGACCGTCGCCCGGATCGACAGCACGTTCGCCATCGTCCTCGGCGCCCTCACCTTCACCACCGCCACCATCGGCATCAACATCGTCGCGAACTTCATCTCCCCGGCGTTCGACTTCTCCAACGTCAGCCCGCAGCGCATCAGCTGGCGGGCCGGTGGAATGATCGCCGCGGTCTGCTCCGTGCTCATCACTCCGTGGAACCTCTACAACAACCCGGACGTCATCCGCTACACCCTGGAAACGCTGGGCGCGTTCATCGGCCCGCTGTTCGGCGTGCTGATCGCCGACTTCTACCTGATCCGCCGCCAGACCCTCGTCGTGGACGACCTGTTCACCATGTCCGAACGCGGCACCTACTGGTACCACAAGGGTGTCAACCCGCCGGCGGTCATCGCCACGGTCGTCGGCGCGGTCATCGCGATGCTCACCGTCGTGATCCCCGGGTCGGCCATCTCCTGGATCAACACCGCCGCCCAGTACAGCTGGTTCATCGGCATGGGTCTCGGCCTCGGCGTCTACTTCCTGCTCGCCCGCCGCTCCCCGATCACCGCCCGCTCCCTGCCCACCCCGGTGCCCAGCCCCCGCGCCCCACAGTCCCCCCCGCAGACCGCGACCCGTTGACGGCAGACAACACGCTGGCTGTGTTCCTCCGCCCCGTCCGGCGTCATGCGGCTGTGGCCCATGGCGCCGGACCCGTTCTCTGGACCACCTTCTGCTTTCTTTCGGACTTCTCCTGGACGGTCGTCGCGTCATGCTCATCCGGGTCATCAATCCGAACACCACTCAGGCCATGACCAAGCTGATCGGCGAATCGGCCTGCCTCGCCGCCGGACCAGGCGTGCAGGTCGAGGCCGTCACCCCGGCGATGGGCCCGGCCTCCATTGAGAGCCATTATGACGAGGCCCTCAGCGTCCCGGGCATCCTCAGCGAGATCGCCGCGGGGGAGGCCGCTGGCGCCGCCGGCTACGTGATTGCCTGCTTCGGTGATCCGGGTGTCGACGCCGCCCGTGAACTCGCCACCGGCCCGGTGCTCGGCATCGCCGAGGCGGCGATGCGGGCCGCGTCCATCCTCGGCCGGGCATTCAGCGTCGTCACCACGCTGGACCGCACCCGCGGACGCGCACGCGAGCTCGTCGATCGTTACGGCCTGCGATCCACCTGCGTCAGCGTGCGAGCCTGCGAAATCCCAGTCCTTGACTTGGAGGCAAAGCCGTGCGCGCCGGACCGCATCCTCGCCGAGTGCCGCGCGGCCCGTGACGACGACGGCGCCGATGTCATTGTCCTGGGCTGTGCCGGTATGGCTAATCTATGCACCCTGTTGTCCGCAGACCTTGGTCTCCCCGTGATCGATGGCGTCTCGACCGCCACCGCGATGGTCACCGGACTCGCCGCTCTCGGTCTGCACACAAGTCGTCGCGGGGAGTACGCTCCACCTCCGGTCAAGGCCTACACCGGCCTGCTATGCGGCTTCGAACAGTGACCGGCCACTGGTTCGGTGACGTCGTGCCGCAGAAATTTGGGCTGGCGGTCGGGCCACCTCCAGATGGGTGCGAGCAGTGGCCGTACGCTGCATATGTCAGTGTGCGGTCAGAACAGGTAGGAACGGGGGCGGGCGGACGCATGGTCGGCTGGCCGGACGAGATCGAGACGGGGTTGCCCGATCTATCCAACGTCGGTCTCGCCACCCTCGACACGTTGTCGAACGCGGCGCTGGCCCGAGCCGTCCTGCGAGTGGAGAGAGACGCGGAAAATCCGGCCACGCCCGCTGCGGGATTCATGTCCCGCATCGCCCCCGAGCTGTCCTGACGCGTCGCCGACCGAGATGCCGTCGGCGGTGAGACGTCGGCTGGCTGGGCGGATCAGGGCGGCGGCGGGTCGATTTCCAGATCTACGCGTTCGCCGCGGCCGACGGCTCCCACAAGCGGATGGTCGGCGCCGATCGACTCGGCGAGCGAAGCCAGCACGCTGGTACGCAGAGTCTCGGCCGTGCCGGGCTCACCTGTGGCAGCCAGATCCACTGCCAGATTGGCGTTGACCAGCAGTGTATTGGGGTGATCATCGCCCAGCCGGTCCCGCAGCCGTGCCGCAGCCTCTTCGTCCAGCGTACGGGCAACGGCGGCCTCGTCCGCGTCGTAGCGGCAGTTCGCCAGGTTCGCTGCACAATAGGACGAAAAGGGGTGTCCGTCCGGTAGTAGCGCGCGCAGCCGGGCAACAGTCGGCTCGCCCACGGCGGCGGCCGCGGTCGGCTCGCCCGAGCCTCGGGTGGCCACCATCAACGCGTTCGCGGCGGCGTGGGTGTAGAGGCTGTCCGCGCCCAGGCGTCGCTTGGCTCGTCGGTGGGTTTTTTCCGCCAACCGGCGGGCACCGACCGGATCACCGGTGAGGCACAGGTCGTTGACGAGACCGATGGCGGCGGCGATGCTCTCCGAGCTGTTCTCGCCGACCAGAGCCTGGAACTTTTGCAGTGCTTCCTGGGAAGTGTGCCAGGCGGCGCGTAGCTGGCCGGCCCGGCGCAGCGAGGTGGCGTAGTTCCGCAGTGAACGAAGAGTGTCAGGATGATTATCGCCGAGCACACGTCGGCAACGGGTGAGGGTGTCCAGCAGCAAATCCACCGATTCTCGGTAGCGACCGCACTCTCGCAGATCTCGGGCGTGGCTGTCGGCGCTCTGGAGTGCGTAGATCGCGTTTTCGCCCACCGTCCGTCGTTGCCTGGTGTAAACATCCTCTCCAATCTCCAGCGCGAGGCGGAACTCGCCGGTCAGCCGCAGGGACACCGCGATGTTGTTGGCGAGCATGATGGCGCCCTGGTCGTCGAGGCTGCCGACATCCCGGTATCGGGCATATGTGTTCTCGTCCTGCCGCAGTGCCTCCTGATATTCGCCGAGACCCCTGAGATCTCCGCCCAGGGCCCGGCCCGCACGCAGGGTCAGCTGGTGATTGCTGCCGAAGATCCGGGAGAGCCGGTCGAACGCGGGTTGGTCAAGCCCCCGGGCGCGCTCCGCGAAACCCTGGGCACGGAGGCTGTCGGCGAGATCGAGAGCGAGGGTCAGAGTCCGCTCGTCATTGTCCCCGAACAGACCTTGCCAGATGTCGAGAGTGGTGCTCGCGAGGCTCTGGCAACCGGTGTGGTCACGCTGCTCGTAGAGCCACTGGACCTGGTGAATGACCAGGGTGGCCACCCGTCGATGCGTGCATCGGACGGCGCCGGAAGGCACCAGATGCGGCCTGATCATGGCATGGCGCGGCCAGTTCTCCGGCAGTCGGGACTCGCCGGGATCGGCCGCGGCCAGCAGTGCGTGGACCCGATGGCGGACCTGCTCCCGCCGGTCGAGCGGTAGACTATCTCGGATCACCGCTTGGACCAGCCGGTGCATGGCCAGGCGCTGGTTACGGTGATCGATGTGCACCAGCGCGTGCTCGCTGATCTGACGGACCGCGGCGCTCAGCACCAGAGGATCACGGAACTCCTCATCGACGGGGTCGGCCAGCAGCTCCAGGCCCTCTCCGTTGAAAAGCTCGAGGCTGATTGGATCCGGCCCGAAGAAAGCGCACAGCTCGGCCAGGCGGGCCGCCATCGGGAGCTGGCTGCGCAGTCGGTCCATGGACAGCAGCCAGGTGGTGGCCACAGGGCCGGAGTAGGTCGGGATCTCGCCTTCGAGCAACAGCGGGCGGGGGCTGTCGTGCAGCAGTTCCAGATAGCGCTCCGGCGCCATACCCGTTTCCGCATGCCAGGCACCTGCGTGTTCGAGGGCCAGCGGCAGGTCACCCAACGCCTCCGCGAGCTGCGTCGCCACCTCCGACGTAAGGGCCGGCGCCCGACGTTGCAGCAGCGTGATGCTCTCCTCGCGGCTGAACATCCCGACCTCGACCTGCTCGTAGCGGCCTCGCCAGCGCTGGTTGCGCGAGGTGACCAGAACATGTCCCGGGCCAGGCGGAATCAGGGCGGTCACGTCGTCCGGGGCGTCGGCGTTGTCGAAGATAAGCAGCCAGCGCCGGAACGGCTCGCCGCGACGCAGGGCGTTGATCACCTCGTCCGACATCTCCCGGTCCGCCTGCTCGGGCAGGCGCAGGTCAGTGGCCAGCCGGGTGAGGCTGCTGCGGACCAGGTCGACCTGGTCGCAGCCGATCCAGCACACCAGATCGTAGGATGCGCCGAACCGGAAGACGTACTCCACCGCGAGCTGGGTCTTCCCGACGCCCGCGAGCCCCTGCAGCACCTGGACGTTGGCCGGCCGGCCATCGGCGCCGAGGTAACGGTCCCGCAGCCGCAGCAACAGGGCCTCCCGGCCGATGAAGCTGGGATTACGTTCCGGCACCCCGCGCCAGACCTGGGGCGGCGAGCCAGGAAAGCGAACGGCACCCGCGTCGGTGGCGCGCGGGGAAAGTCGGGCTGCGGGCCGCAGCGGCCGGCCTGCGCGGGCCAGTAGCGTCTGGCGGGCCGGCCCCTCATCGAGGCCCACGAGGTCGGTGTAGGCACGGCCGGCGAACTCGGCCGGAAGCTGGAAATCCTCAATGCGCACCGGCAGCAGCGGGCCCCCCAGCCCGTCCGGGTCATCGGAGACGGCCGCACGCCACCGCTTCCGCGCGGCCTCGGTGGCCAGGTAGGCGGACGAGACCAGCGCCACTGTGCGAAACATCCGGATGGGGCCGGTGGGCGCGGGCGTGCCAGCATCGTCGCCGTCGCCGAGGAGGTCGAATCCCCGATCGGGGAGATAAACCAGCGCCGGATCCAGGGACTGACCGAGGTCGCTGACCTGCTCCAGACTGACGGCGAAGCCAACGCCGGTCAGCTCAACCGAGATCCAGTCCGCCCAGCTCCGGTCGCTCGCAACGTGGCTGACCACGATCTCGGTTGGGATCGGAGCCACCGTGCGCTCGAAGACGGCGAGCGCGCGCCGGCGCACCCGTTCCTCCATCGGGCGGAACGTGTGGATCTCCCGGTCGGTGAGGTAGGTGGTGAGCCGCTCGTAGGCGGCCAGCAGGGTGCCTTCCTGGAACGGTCGGTCACCGAAGACCGCCAGTATCTCCTCGTAGGCGTAAAACGGTTTGTAGGGAACCTCGACATCTCCCCAGTAGCGATCCTTCTCCGCACCGCTGAGATCGTGAAGATACTGGTCGAATGTTGCACGTGCCAGGTCTCGACCGAGCTCGAGCTTCTTCTGTTCCCCGTCCTCCACACGCATGGGGACGGGTAGCAGGGCGATCCGGCGAATCTTTTTCTGCGCCTCGATCGATCGCGCGACGGCAGCTGCTCCCTCGATGCTCTGGGTGTTGAGGGTGAAACAGTTGACCACCGTGTCCGGCAGCCCGACCGTACAGATTCCGGCTGTGTCGCTCAGCCCCGTCCGGCTGTCGATGAGGATCCAGTCGTAGGACGACCGCATGTTCTCGCCCAGGGCGTCGATAAAGTCGGCACCGTTGTGTGACTCATAGAAGTTGTCCCAGTCGAAGGAACTCAGTTTGCGGGAGTAGGTGGCATCATGGCGGCCGGAGCAGACCAGGTCGATGGTGCCATCTCCGGGAAAGGGCCAGTCCAGCGAAACGGCGTACGGTGCGATCGAAGTCATCCGGTCGAACCAGTCGGTGTCCCCGTCGGACTCCGGCGACATCACCATGGCGGTGAAATCCCAGATCATGTCCATGATGCCACGCGTCGACCGCAGCTCCGGGTCGTGATGGAACGGATGGAAGTACCGATGCAGGCCCGGTGCCTCCAGGTCCCAGTCGACGGCCAGGACCCGCTGGCGGGCCATGGCAAGCAACCAGGCCACATTCGCCAGTGCCATCGACCGGCCCGTGCCACCCTTGTAGGAATAGAACGTGATGATCCTGCCTGCGGCGTGATCATTCATGAGAGGCGTCACCGCGGCCCTTCGATCGACGGGCGCGGGCGGGGACGAGAGCCCGCCGGACGGCGAAAGGCTCTCTTCCGGGCGAAGATACGCGCCTGTATGCCGGCGATAATCTTCGCCAGCGCCTCTTCGAACTGGTGCGCGGTGACCTCGTCCTGAAAAAGACCGTCCAACCGGATCATGTTGTTCGACAGGGTCTCGGCGAGCTCGGCCCGCAACCGATCGTGATGCTCCCGCGTCTCTTCGTCGTCCGGATTCCACGGCACCATGACACCGGTGGTCGGCTCGTTTCTCCGGTCGTACGCGCGCAGCTCGGAGCGAAAAGGTTCCATCGTCGCCGTCCACACATCGATGATGAAGACGACAACCTCGTTGTTATTCCGTGACTGTTCGAGCAGGCCGACAACGCTCGGGGTGAGCATCTCGATCCGGGATTCCATCTCCTGGCGGGCAGCGACAAATTGCGCCGCAACGCAGACCCGCCGATCGGGGTGCGGGTGGTAGGGCTTCCAGTCGGCGAAGTCGTGCCCATAGTAGACAAGGTGCTGTCGCACGTTGGCGAGCTGGCTGCTGGAAGTGACCACCAGCACGAAAGTGACGCGCTTCGGCCCGCTGACTCCACTTACCATGCCGAGACTCGCGAGCCGGTCTTTGGTGTCGACGGGTGGCAACTGCCGACCATGGTTGTCAGAATACCCCTCCACTGGTCCACCGGTGGGTTTTTCGGTAGCCGGGTCCCCGACGGCGTGCTCCTGCTCGGTGTCCGTTTCCTGGTCCTGGCTGGTGGACTGCGCGCCGCCAACCTGGTCGGCCGTGGCTGTCATCTCGCCGCGAGCGCCGCCGATCGAGCCCGGTGCCGCTGCGTCCTCCGGGTCCGGCCGGGCCTCCTGCGCCGCGGCTTCTCCACCCGCCTCCGCGCGGGGCCGCCGGGTCAACCCCGGAAGCATCGGCTCCGCGGCTGTCGAGCCCGAAGGCATCAGTTCCGCAGGCCTCGGTCCGGAAGGCTCTGCGGAGCCGGGGCGGCCGGAGCGCCGGTCCCGCCGTTCGAATGCGTTGCCGATCTCCGGAAAGTGCGGAAGATCCGTCAACGGCGGAAGCTCTATGGCCAGGGCGAGCTCGACTATGCGGTCCGCCAACATCACGAGAAAGTGCTGGTACTGGTCCCGGTTGCGCTTCAGCTGCAGCAGGTACCGCAGGCCGTAGCGGGCGTAGTCCGCGCCCAGGTCCTCGTGGCTGTACTGCAGCTCGGCGAGGATGGGCGGCGGGTGCATCGGGATCCACATAATCGGCAGGATGAGCGGAGCGCGACTGCTTCCTTTCTCTTCGAGCTGCCGAAGCCGGTCGTCGAAGAACTCCCACTCGCGTCCGCAGTTCTCACTGGCGAAGAAGGTGGGCGAGCAGATCGCGACAAAGGTCCGCGCCCGAGCCAGCGCGGCGACGAGCTCCGCCGACCAGTCGTCCCCCGGCCGCAGGCTCGACCGGTCGAGAAAACCGACCTCCTCGGCCCGGGCGTGGCCACAGCGCACCCTGACCTCGTGACGTAGGTCTCGGAAGAAGCGCAGGAGGAAGGTGCCGTCGTTGCTGTCCGGCCGAGCGTAGCTGATAAAGAAGTAGAGCGGTGGCTCGCCCGCCGCCACGGGCTCAGCGGCGGTCACGGGCCGTGGATTCGCCGCCGCCGTTCTTTCCCGACCGCGACGGTGAATCCTGCCGGAGGATTCTGTCGATCTTGTTTGCCACCCGGTACCCCCTGTCTTCCCGGTGCGGTGGATCGAGTCATCCCGGAGTACCGTGCGCTCGGCCCCTTACTCTCACTACTAAGTGCGAAGAGAGTCTACGTCCCGGCCTCTCGTCCGCGTTCGTTGTCCTCCCGATGATTGCATCGATCGGGCGGCGGCGAGCCGGTTGGACGGCCGTCGGGGATCCTGCAACCGTTGCGCTCCGGCACTCCGAGCGGCCCACGAGCATCGCCACCCGGCCCGGTGCGGGCAGGCGAAACCGGCGAACGACGGGTTCCCACGCCCGGTCGACCACCGGTCCACGGACGGGCATCGCCGTTGCGCCCGCCGGACCCGGTCGATCGGAATGCGCGCGCCACACCGTCGGCCGGGATAGATTGGAGGACCTGGACGGCGGAGGAGGTCCACGGGTGAACGAGTCGTCCGACATCGATACGTACCAGCCCTGGGTGACCAGGCTCCCCTCGGAGGAAGAAGCGCGTAACCCACGATTGCGTTCCGCCCAGCTGCGTGTCTGCCGTGAGGCGATGCAGCGGGAGGCTCCGTCCAGCGGGTTCAGCTCCCGCATTCACCTTGGCGGTTGACGGCAGTTCGAAACACCTCTGTGACACCACACATGGACACTGGCGCCGCGGTCGGCTGGCCATACGGTGTGCCCGGTCACCTCGCACCCCGGTCGGCCGGGTGGGTGCCGACGCCATTCCGGCAGTTCGTCCTCAAGGTCCGAAGCCGCTGCAATCTGTCGTGTACCTATTGCTATGTTTACAGTCAGGTCGACGAGAGCTGGCGTGACCAGCCTGTGGCGATGAGCGAGGAAATCGTCACGGTAACGGCCGGCAAGATTCTAGATCATGCTCAACGACACGGCCTCGAGTCGGTCGAGATCGTCCTGCACGGCGGTGAGCCGCTGCTGGCCGGCGCAGACTCTCTTCGCGCGGTCGCCCGGACTTTCCGCGATGTCGTTGAGCCTTTCGTTTCCGTTCAGTTCAGCGTCCAGACCAACGGCACGCTGATGAGCGATCGGATTCTCGAGGCCTGCCTGGCCGAGAACATCCAGGTCGGGGTGAGTCTGGACGGTGCCCTGACACACCACAACCGGCGGCGACCGCGTCACGATGGTGCGGACAGTCTACGGGAGACGACCGCAGGTCTGCATCGGCTGACCTCGGCCCGGTTTCGGCCCGTCTTCGCCGGGCTGCTTGGTGTCATCGATCCGTTGTCGGATCCGCTCGAGGTCTACGAAAGCCTGCTCACGTGGGAGCCACCGGCCGTCGACTTCCTCCTGCCGCACGGAAACTGGACGGTCCGCCCGCCCGGGCGCCCCGCGGACGAGCAGCTCACCCCCTATGCGGACTGGCTGGTCCCGTTGTTCGACCGGTGGTATGACGCGGCGGGCGAGGAGGTCGAAATTCGGATCTTTCAGGAGATCATGGTGCTGCTGCTCGGTGGGCACAGCCGGCTCGAGACGGTGGGTCTCTCTCCGTCCACGGTGATCGTGGTCGAATCGGATGGCTCCATCGAACAGGTGGATGCGCTCAAGTCGGCCTATCACGGTGCGGCTTCCACCGGCCTGAACGTGCTGAATGACGGGTTCGACCAGGCACTGCGCCATCCCGGCGTGATTGCCCGCCAGATCGGCCGCGCGGCGCTGGGGGAGCAGTGCGGCGAGTGTAGAGTGCGCAACGTCTGTGGCGGTGGCTTCTATCCGCATCGGTACCGTCGCGGCGACGGGTTTCGCAACAGATCGGTCTACTGTCCCGATCTGCTCGCCCTGATCACGCACATCGATGCACGCGTCCGTCATGACCTTGAACGCGCGCGGGTCCATGCCCGGTGAACATGCGATGGCATCGGCTGCCGGGCGCGGCCTTCGACGAGCTCGCCCACGGCGGCGGCGGACCGGAGATTGTCCGGATGCTGTGGGCGACGCAGCTCAGCCGTCGCCTACTGGTGCTGCGTGCACTCATGGACGATACGGCCCAGCGCGCCCCGGCCCTGCTGGCACGAAGCGATGTGGCGCATAGTTATGCCGTACTCGCACAGGCACAGCAGCGGTCGCAGGCAGTGGTCGACGCACTCCTGCTGTCACCGGGCGTCGGGTTGTGGTCGATGCACTGCCTGCGGCGGTTGCGTGGTTCGGTGTCCGCCTCGGTGCCCTTGGAGGAGGACCTTGCGGGACTGGGCGCGCTCGCCGCCGTCGCAGCCCTGCGCAGCGGTGTCACCGCGGAGGTCACGGTTGTGCTGCGGGACGGCGGCCTGTATCTGCCGGGCTGTGGGCTGATAACAGCAACTTTCTCTGGTTGGGCGAGGGCCAGCATGACTGACGGGGTCATGCGGCTGTCGGCGGCGCCGGGTGTGGCGATCATTCAGACGGATGCCTCGAGCACCGTCCCGCTTCCTGCGGGCCGGCCCGGCAGCGAACCGGCGCCGGGTGTCACGCCGCTGCCTGCCGCGATCGCTTCGGTCGTGATGGTGCCCGACGGCACAGCGCCAGACGCCACCGGGCCGGACGACGTGGGAGCGGATGGTGCGGGGCCGGCCGGCAGCGGGTTGGTGACCACGGGGATCCCGGACGGGCCGCGGGTCGGCTTTATCCCGGTCCGCCGACTCGTCGCAGGGGCAGGCACCGCCCAGCTCGCCATCGTCTTAGACGATCTTGACCCGGCGCGGTTGATGCTTGATCTTCCTGTGGCATCCAGCGGTGCCGGCGAACCAGCCGAGCTCTGGCAACAGCGGCTCACCGAAGGATGGCGGCTGCTGTCCGAGGCAGACCCGCAGCGCGCCATGGCGATTGGCAGCGGCATGGCCGCAATCTTTCCGTTGCGGCCGACGGATCGGGAAGCGGAGCTGAGCGCGTCGTCGGGCGAGGCCTTTGGCGGGCCGGCGATGACTCTCCCCAAGGACGGTTTCTCCTTCGCGGCCGCCCTGGTTCATGAGTTCCAGCACAGCAAGCTCTCTGCCCTACTGGATCTCGTGGATCTTTTCGACAGTGGGAGCAGCCGGTTGTTCTATGCGCCGTGGCGCAGCGATCCTCGGCCGCTGTCCGGATTGTTGCAGGGAGCATATGCATTCCTCGGTCTCGTTGGCCTGTGGGACTCCTGCCGCCGTCTTGACGCGGGATCGAATCACGCTCACTTCGAGTTCGCCCGCTGGCGAGAGGAAGTCTGGCGGGTTGTCGTCGAGGTCCGGGCATCGGGCGAGCTGACCCCGCTGGGTCGGCGGTTCGTGGCAGGTATGCAGAGCGCGGCTGCCGCCTACCGACGGACGACGGTGCCGGCTGTGCCGCTGCGGCTTGCTCACCAGGTGATCGCCGACACCCGTCTGCTGTGGCGACTGCGCAATCTGGAACCGGCGCCCGAACAGGTTGACCGTCTGGCTCAGGCATGGGTGGACGGAACCGCCGTGCCCGATCTGATGATCCGTACGACGACGGTGCCGGCGGCCCGCGGCCTCGTGCATAACACCCGCCTGGCCCTGATCCACCGGCGGCTGGCCGACCCGACCGGGTTCAAGGCTACCGGGATGAACGGGGTGGAAAGCGGTGCAGCTGAGATGGGTGGGAGCCTCGACGACCGGCACGTCGACCCCGCGGTTTCCCCGGCCGATCTGGCCTTCGGCTTCGACCAACTGGATGTGGCCGCCCATGCATATAAAAAGGAAATAGCCCAGAATCCGGACCATCTCGACGCGTGGGCCGGGCTCGTCCTGTGCCTGCGGGACGTCCCGTCGGCCGCAGGCCGCCGGCTACTGGAACGACCAGAACTGGTCCGCGCGGTGTATCACGGCATTGAGAACCTCACCGGGACCCGGGTCGACCCCGAGGCCCTCGCTGCCTGGCTGCCGGTCCCACGCGGATCCGTGGGCCGGGTTCCCTGAGTCGCGAGCGAGCTCCACGCGGGAGGAGCTCAGAGCGGGGGCGGCTCGAAATCGAAATCAAGGCGTTCGCCGCGCAACCCGGCCAGAACGTCCGGATGGGATTCACCGAGGACCCGACGGTATCGCCGCATCGTCTCGTCGGTCAGAACCTGGGCCTTCTCATCGTGGCCCGTCGCTGCCATGTCGAGCGCAAGGTTGGTCGCACAGACCAGGGTGTGCGGGTGATCCGGCCCCAGCAGATCCCGAAAACTCTGCAATGCTCCTTCACCCATGACCAGTGCCTCGTCGGTAGCGCCGAGACTCGCCCGCACCGTTGCCAGGTTAGTGACACAGGTGAGGGTGTAGTGATGGCCGCTGCCGAGGCGCCGCTCCAGTCCGGAAAGAGCGTGCTTCAGGAGCTGTTGGGCCTCTTCGACCCGCCCGAGCTGGCGGTGAATCAGCGCGAGGTTCAGATCGCAGCCATAGGTGAAGGGATGATCTGGACCAAGAACCTCCCGGTAACGCTGCACGGTCTTTTCGATCCGGTCGGCTGCCTCCTGTGCATCGCCAGCGACTCGTTGTGCGTTACCCAGGTTGATTCCGGCGGCCAGAGTGTCCGGGTGCCCAGCTCCGAACTGCCGGCTGTCCGTGTACCGGGCGTACACCACCTCGGCGAGGTCGAGGGCCTCGGTGAAACGTCCGGCCTTCCGGCGGGCCACCGAAAGATCTTTCGCCTGGAGAAGTACATGGACGTGGTCCTGCGGCAGGACCTGACGACCGACCAGGTCGAGGTAGATCAGATAGGCCTGTTCCGCGGTGCTCACGGCTTTCAGGTACTGGCCCGCCTGCCGCTCGCAGCGGGCGAGCGCCGCCACCTGGAACGCGACCCACCAGTGGTCGTCACGGCCGAACAGGTTCCGCCGTTCGGTCAGGGTCTGCTGGCACAGTTCCAGTGCGGCTTCGTAAGCGCTGGTCATGCTGTAGTCGATGGCCAGGTTGTTGGCCGCATTGAAGGTGCGGTTGTCGTCGCCGAACACGCGACGGTGTCGATCCAGGGAATCCTCGTCCAGATCGCGTGCCCCCTGGAAATCGCCTCGTGCGCGCAGGTCCGCACTGTGGCCGTTCAGGATGACGAGGGTTTCCTCGTGGTCCGCGTCGAGGACGTCGGTGATGGCATCCAGCGTCGGCCGGCGCAGCTCGTAGGCTTCCTCGTATCGGCCGAGCGCCCAGAGAATGTCGGCCTTGATGCCCTGCAGGACGAGCACATCAGGATTGTGGCTGCCGGAGTCGGCCATCCAGCGGGCGAGGGCGCGGTCCGCCTCGGCCAGGCCGGTGGTGAAGTCGCCCACGGCGAAGAGATAGCCGACAATGTGCTCGAGCAGCTGGCGTCCTGGCACAGAATGGGCGGTGTAGACCTCGGACGGCACGATGTGTGGCAGCAGTTTGGCGAAGTGTGGCCATTTCTCCGGGTCGCCGGGGTCATCCGGGTCGGCCGCAATCAGCAGTTGATGGACCTCCGCGCGCAGCCGGCGCCGCTCCTCGTCCGAAAGGTCATTGCCGATCATTTTCTGGACGAGCCGGTGGACCTGGACGGTCTTGCGGCTTGGGTCGATACGGGCGAGGGCGTACCGGCCGAGCTCTCGCATGGCGCGGCTGACCAGGAGACGGTCCCGCATGGCGGTGCCGAACTCGGAGTCAAGAATGTACTTGCCGCGGTCCAGGATCTCCAGCGAGATCGGTTCGGGACCGAGAAAGGCACATCGGCGGAGCAGTTCGAGGGCGAAGGGAGCCTGCTCCTTGAGTCGACTGACCGAGAGACTCCAAGCCGCGGCGACCGGGGCCGGATAGTCCATCGGTCGGTTCTCGGCCAGCACCTTTCCGGATTCGGTGCGCAGCAGGTCGAGATATTCGCTGACCTCCATTCCTGCCTCGAACTGCAGCGCGCCGGCCTGCTCCAGCGCCAGGGGAAGATCTCCGAGCTCCTCGGCGAGCTGGTCCGCATCGACAGTGCTGATTCCCGGCACCCGACGGCGGAGAAACTCCAGGCTCTCCTGCCGGGCGAACACGTCGACCTCCAGCGCATCGACGAGGCCCTGCCACTGCCGGTTACGCGAGGTGACGAGAACATGGCCGGGCCCGTGTGGCATGAGGCTTCGAACGGTCTCGGGCTGGTCGGCATTGTCAAAGATGAGCAGCCAACGCCGGTACGGTTCGCCCCGGCGCAGCGCATCCAGCACTGCGGCCGCGGCATCCTCCACCCGCAGCGGGCTTGGCTGCATGAGACCGAGTCGGCCAGCCAACGCCGCGAGATGGGATCGGACCAGCAGATGCTGGTCCGCCGGGATCCACCAGACCAGATCGTATTCGTTCTGATACTGGTAGGCATATTCGATGGCGAGATGGGTCTTGCCCACCCCACCCATACCCTGGAGCGCGTGCGGTAGTACCGCGGTTACGTCGAGATCGCCCGAGCCGAGCCGACGCCGCAGCTCGACGAGCAGATCAGCTCGCCCGGTGAAATTCTTGTTCCGCGGCGGAACATTCCCCCAGATGACCGGAACATTGCGGCCCCAGGAAAGTGAAATGTCGGAACTCTTCTCCTGGACCGGATCCGGCTCCAACTCCGAGGCCACTCTATACCCCCGCAATCTCGACCCACCACGGCAGCGTGCTGCCTCGCGGTGCGCCGTCGGTCATCAACGTTGCCGCCTGCGGGGTGTGCATTATACTACACCCCATTGTGGGTGGAGGGAAGCTTCGCTGCTTCCCTCGTGTCCTCAACCTGCCAGGACGTCGTCCCGGCTGTTTGCTTTTGAGCTACCTCACCGACTCCGCTCCTGTAGGTCAAGCGGGCATCGGGTACAGCTGCTCTGGCTGTGCCTCGGACCAGGGCCTCATCCGTCCTCGCCGACATCTTGTGGACATCGTCCGCGTGTGTGGACGATGTCCGTCCGGGTGTACCGAAAACCGTACAAGCTTCCCCGGTCGCGTGCAGGGCAACGAGGTTGTCCCATCCTTGTCGTCGCTGCCGCTGGCCGCCCGTCGGTGCATCGGCTGCTCCTGCTCCTTCGGCTGCTCCTGGCCTGTTGCGGTGCACGTCCGATATCCTGCGTGGGGCGTTGGTCGAGAAATATCAAGGGGGATTTGCGTCACGTTGTTTACTGGTGTGTAGCTCGTCCCGCCTGGGCGGTCGCACGCTGGCCATTTCCGGAGAATTTTGGGTGGCTGTCATGGCGAAATTCGGGTTGATGTCGATCATCGTGAACAGAGCCTTCCAGTTGGGTGCGGATGCGCCCTTCCCTGCTGGATACCGGCCACGCGAACGTGGTGATCAGGTGTGCGCGTGATGGTTTCCCTGCGGTCGGTCCGCGCGGATACCGGTCCCGGTACGGGACTGGGCCCGCTCCTCGAACGGGATGCCGGCGTGTTCTTCGGTCGGGATGCGGCCACCCATGAGGTGCTGGCACTCTGGCTGCGCTGCCGGCTTGTGGTCCTGCACGGATCGGCCGGGGTTGGCAAGTCCTCCCTGCTACGGGCCGGTATCCTGCCGAACCTCGCCTCCGTCGAAGCCAACGTTCTTCCCGTCGGATATTTCGACCAGCCGGGCGAATCCGCGGGAAGCACGGCCCCGCCCGCTGATTCCGGACCGGATGGCACGAGCCCCGCCGCGGCGCACGGTTCGATTGATGTCGCGAATCCCTTCCTGGTCGCACTGCTGCGCTCCTGGTCGGCGGACGAGCCATCGTCCCCACTGCTGGACGTGCTACGCCGTGTCACCGAGTCGGAAACCGGTGGCGGGCGAGGCGCCACGATCGGCACAGCTGGGGACCATCGCAGGGCGAGTCGACCGATTCTGGCCGCGATCGACGATTTCGACGATCTGTTCCGGGCGGACACGCCGCGGCTGGAGGCGAACCGCGAACAATGCATACAGGTACTAGCGGCGGTCATGGCCGGTCTACCCCAGCTCAATCTGCTTCTGGTGGTGCGCAGCGACGCGCTGGGTGCGCTCGCCCGGTTCGAGCGCCGCATCACGAACGGTTTGCCGGTAACCCGGGTGCCCGTGGAGCCGTTCGACCTGCCAACGGCGGGCATGGCTCTGGCCGAGTCACTGCGGGCCCGCGGTCGCCGGCTGGGCCCGGGCGTCGTCGAGGCGTGTGTCGAGGATCTACGCACCAGTCGGGTCATCGATGCCACCGGGGCCGAATCGATTCTGGTGGCCGACCGGGTACAGCCGGTCTTTCTGGTCCTGTTGGCCGCGGCGATTCGCGGTCTTGCGTCCGCGGATGCGTCGAGGGACGTACCTGTGCCCGCAGATGTGGAGGACGGTTCGGTCACGCTTGCGGACCTGGGCTCGTCGGGTGGCGTGGACGCAGCTCTGGGTGGCTACCTGACCTCGGCGCTGCTGGCGGTCGCCCAGGCGCACAATCTCGACGACGCATTCGTGCGCACCTGGCTGACTCGTACCTTCATCACCGAGCGGGGCCGGCGGGGCAGCGTCGACGAGGGCATCGCGTCCACCGCCGGTATGCCGAACGCGGTGCTCGACGATCTCACCGGTCGGTACGTCCTGGCCAGCGAACAGCGTTCCGGTGCCCGCCGCTTCGAACTGTTTGACGATCGCCTTGTCCCGGCACTTCAGGCGGCGTTCCCGCAGTGCCTTCGCGCGGGCGGCTCGGCCCCCGAGACCGATGCCGATGACCTGCTGAACGCGGCGCTGCTCCATTTCGCCGACGGCGACCTGACCGCAGCAGGTGAGCTTGCCGCGGAGGCGTTGCGCCAGGGGTCGGCGGATCCCGGTCTCGGCGATCCGGTCGTCATTCAGACCGGTGCTGTTGGCACGTCAGAGTTCGCTGAGGCGTTTCGACGGGTCCGTACGCTCGCCCGGACGGTCGAACTGCGGGCGCAGATCGACGAGGCTCATGAACAGCTGGAGGCGGCCCGCGGGGGCTATCGTGAAGCGGCCGGTCTCTACGAAGCCCTGCCCGATGCCGAGGCCTCGGGTCGGACGCTGGCTGCCGTCGGGCGGCTGCTGCTGCAGGCCGGCTGGTATGGACGGGCGATCGAGGATCTCCAGGCCGCTTCCCTGCGGCTCCCCGGCGACGTGAACGTCCAGGCCGATCTCGCTCGGGCCCTGTGGTACAGCGGACAACCGTGGGCGGCCACCGCGATCTACTCGACCGCTCTCGGAATAGCGCCCGGGGCGGTCGCGGCGCTGGCCGGACGGGGCCGGCTGCGCGCGGAGCTCGGTGACGACGCCGCCGCTTTGGAGGATCTCGAACGATTGGCCCGGCTGTCTCCAGACCTGGCCCGTACCGCGCTGCTGCGGGCGGCCCGTGCTCTCGTCCTGGCTCGACTGGGCCGCTTGGAGGAAGCCGGCCGGGAGGCAGCCGCTGCGCTGGACGCGGAGCCGAACAGCGGGGAGGTGCTCTGGCGCGCGAGTGGGGTGGAGCGGGCCCACGGCCGGGATTCGCAGGCCGACGCGCTGCTACGGCGCTCGCTCGACGCCCGGGAACCCGCTCTGCTGCCACATCAGCAGGAGCGGGTTGAGCAGACGCTGCGACGTCCGGGAGCCATGGCCTGAAGCACCGATCGTCTGCCGTCTGACCTTGACCTTCAGTAACGAGTGCAAAGGGGTAACCGGACATGGCGCTACATCGGCAGGCGGACGGGGAGCGGGCGAAAGAGTCGGTCGAGGTGCGACCGCGGCTGGTCCGGCCGGGGGGTGACACGAGTGTGCCGCGGTTTCGGCTGCCGGCCGAGTCGATGGCGCCGGAGACGGCCTACCAGCTGGTGCACGACGAGCTGATGCTCGATGGCAACGCGCGCCTGAACATGGCCACGTTCGTCACCACCTGGATGGATCCGCTGGCCGACCGGCTGATGGCCGAGTGCGCGCCGAAGAACATGATCGACAAGGACGAGTATCCGCAGACCGCCGAGCTCGAGGGGCGCTGCGTGAACATCCTCGCCGATCTGTGGCATGCCCCGGATGCCGCACACGCCGTCGGCTGCTCGACGACCGGGTCGTCCGAGGCGTGCATGCTCGCCGGCCTGGCGATGCTGCGCCGCTGGCGGGCGGCCCGCAACGGCGCCGGCGCCGCGGCTGACCGGCCGAACATCGTGATGGGGGCGAACGTCCAGGTGTGCTGGGAGAAGTTCGCCCGGTACTGGGACGTCGAGCCGCGGCTGGTGCCGGTGGGCCCGGGCCGCACCCATCTGACCGCCGACGAGGCGGTGAAGCGCTGCGACGAGAACACGATCGGCGTGGTCGCGATCCTCGGGTCGACGTTCGACGGCAGCTACGAGCCGGTCGCCGAGATCGCCGCCGCACTCGACCGGCTGGCCGCGGCCGACGGCGGCCCGGACATCCCCGTGCACGTGGATGCCGCATCCGGCGGGTTCATCGCCCCGTTCTGCGACCCCGACCTGCGCTGGGACTTCCGCCTCGACCGGGTGGTGTCGATCAACACCTCGGGACACAAGTACGGGCTGGTCTACCCCGGCGTCGGCTGGGTGCTGTGGCGCGACCGGGCGCACCTGCCGGACGAGCTCGTCTTCGAGGTCGACTACCTCGGCGGGTCGATGCCGACGTTCGCGCTCAACTTCTCCCGGCCCGGCGCGCAGGTCATCGCGCAGTACTACACGCTGCTCCAACTTGGCTTCGCCGGGTACCGGCGGGTGGCGCAGGGCTGCCGGGACACCGCCCGCTGGCTCGCCGACCAGATCGCCGAACTCGGTCCGTTCGAACTGGTCTCCGACGGCAGCGGCATCCCGGCCTTCGCCTTCCGGCTGCGTGACGACATCACCGACTACACCGTCTTCGACGTCTCCGAGCTGCTGCGCACCCGCGGCTGGCTGGTACCCGCCTACCACTTCCCGCCGGAGCTGACCGACCTCGCCGTGCTGCGCATCGTCGTGCGCCACGAATTCAGCCATGACCTCGCCGAACTGCTCCTCACCGACCTTCGCCGAACCATCGACCGGCTCGGCTCCGCCGGCGCCGGTGGCCGCCGCCTTCCCCCCGCCACACCCGCGGACGCCGCCTCGTTCCACCACTGATCCGGCCGGCAACTGGCCGGCTCCGCCACTGGTCCGGCCCGTCACTGATCCAGGGTCCGGCCCTCGCCGCCGCGTGCCCGCCGGCCCCGCAGCCATGGCGCGGCATGCCGGGACGGGGGCGGGGAAGACGATCGCGGCCGGTGGTGTTGACGTGGCGCATGAGTGTGGTTCCCGAAAGTCACCGTGATCTGCTGGAACGGCCCTTGTTCGCGCATCTGGCGACGATCCGGCCGGACGGGCTGCCCCAGGTGAACCCCATGTGGTTCTCCTGGGACGGCGAGTTCCTGTACTTCACGAACACCACCGTCCGGCACAAGTACCGCAACGTCACGACGAATCCCCAGGTCGCCGTCTCGATCAACGACCCGGACCAGCCCTACCGGTATCTCGAGGTCCGTGGGGTGGTGGAACGGATCGATCCGGACCCGACCGGCGCGTTCTTCCTGACCCTGGCCGACCGTTATGCCCTGACGCTGGACGGACCACCGGCCGATGCCGAACACCGGGTCGTCTACCTGGTGCGACCCACCAGCACCAGCCACCAGTAGCGCAGGAACGGGTGTCAGTCGCAGCGGAGAACGGGGCGAAGGGCATCCAGGACGGTAGGGTCCTCGATGGTCGGTGGGACGGCGGGGGTGCGGCCATCGGCGATCTCGCGCATCGTGCGGCGCAGGATCTTGCCGGAACGGGTCTTGGGCAGCGCCGCGACCACGTCGACCCGCCGGAACACGGCGACCGGGCCGATCCTCTCGCGCACCCGGGCCACGAGCTCGGCGGCAAGAACGTCGGGAGTGATCTCCACGCCGGACTTGACGACGACCAGTCCGCGCGGCACCTGGCCCTTGAGCGGGTCGGCGACGCCGACGACGGCGCATTCGGCCACGGCGGGATGCTCGGCGAGCACCGCCTCCATCGAACCGGTGGAGAGTCGATGCCCGGCCACGTTGATCACGTCATCGGTGCGACCGAGGACGAACAGGTAGCCGTCGTCGTCGCGGTAGCCCCCGTCGCCGGTGAGGTAGAAGCCGTCATGGGCGCTCAGGTAGGACGCGACATACCGCTCGTCGTCGCCCCAGAGGGTCGGCAGGGTGCCGGGTGGTAGCGGCAGGCGCAGGCAGAGGGCCCCCTCCACACCGGCGGGGACGGGCTGGCCGGCGGCGTCGAGCACCTGCACGTCATAGCCGGGCATCGGCACCGACGGCGAGCCCGCCCGCACGGGCAGCGGCTCCAGGCCGAGCGGTGACGAGGCGATGGGCCAGCCGGTCTCGGTCTGCCAGTAGTTGTCGATGACCGGGATGCCGAGGGTGGTGGACGCCCAGTCGTAGGTGGCCGGGTCGAGGCGTTCGCCGGCGAGGAACAGGGCGCGCAGCGACGACAGGTCGTACCGGCCCGGTAGATCACCGGCGGGGTCCTCGCGGCGGATGGCGCGGATCGCGGTCGGCGCGGTGAACAGCACGTTCACCCCGTGATCGGCCACGACCCGCCAGAACGCGCCGGCGTCCGGCGTGCCCACCGGCTTGCCCTCGTACAGCACCGTCGCCGCCCCGGCGAGCAGCGGAGCGTAGACGGTGTAGGAGTGGCCGACGGCCCAGCCGACGTCGGAGGCCGCCCACATGACGTCCCCGGCGCGGATGCCGTAGACGTTGCCCATCGACCAGGTCATCGCGACGGCATGGCCACCGTTGTCGCGGACGATGCCCTTGGGCCGTCCGGTCGTGCCGGACGTGTACAGGATGTACAGCGGATCGGTGGCGGCGACCGGTACCGGTGGATGTGGGGTGGCGGCGGCGAGGGCCGCGTCCCAGTCGTGGTCGCGGCCGGGAGTCAGCGTCGCGGGCTGCTGGTCACGCTGGACGATCAGGGTGTGCCTGGGCGGATGGGCGGCGAGCGCGATCGCCTCGTCGAGCATCGGCTTGTACGCCACGATCCGGGACGGTTCGATGCCGCATGAGGCACTGACGACGACCGTGGCGCGGGCGTCGTCCATCCGGGCGGCGAGTTCGGTGGCGGCGAATCCACCGAACACCACCGAGTGCACAGCGCCGAGCCGGGCGCACGCGAGCATGCTGATCACCGCGGCCGGGATCATCGGCAGGTAGATGATCACTCGGTCGCCTCGGCCGACGCCGAGCGCCGCGAGTGCGCCCGCGGCCCGGGCCACCTCGTCGGTCAGCTCGGCGAAGGTGTACCGGCGGATGGTCCCGGTGACCGGTGAGTCGTACACCAGCGCGACGTCGCCGCCCCGGCCGGCCTCGACCTGTCGGTCCAGCGCGTTCGCGCAGGTGTTGAGCTCGGCGTCGGGAAACCAGCGGTAGAACGGCGGACGGTCGTCGTCGAGGATGCGCTGCGGCGGTCTGGTCCAGGTGACCGCCCGCGCCGCGTCCGCCCAGAACTGCGCCGGACGGCTCGCGGCCCGCTCCCACTCCTGCCGGTAGGCACCGCGCTGACCGGTGTTCCGCCGGTCGGTGTCGTGCTGGTCGGTGTCGTGCTGGTCGGTGTCGTGCTGGTCGGCGCCGGTGCGCTGCTGGTCGGTGACCATGGTCGCCATCCTCTCGCGTTCCGCGTCGGATGGGGAGGCTTCGGGTGCTCCGGATCCGCTCGTGTCCGCACGCGGCCGTGCTTCGGGAGGTGCGTTCGCGCTGGTCGGCGCGGGGGCGGGTACGTGGTCCGGGTGGGTTGGAAACGTCGGTGCCACGGGAGCGATGAATTTTTGTCGGTGGCGGGGTCCAAGGTAGTGACAGCCTCCGCAGTTCGAGACCCAGCCAGCTGTTCGAGACCCAGCTGTTCGAGACCCAGCTGTTCGAGACCCCGGGGCTCGAACCCACCGCGCTATGAAGGAGCCACCATGGTCAAGGCCGAGAACATCCCGTCCGGTGCCCCCTGCTGGGCCGATCTCATGACGTCCGGTGCCGAGGGCGCCAAGGCGTTCTACCGTGATCTGTTCGGCTGGTCCGCACAGGGCGCTGTGGAGAAGTTCGGCGGCTACACCAACCTCGAGCTCGGCGGTGCCCTGGTCGGCGGGCTGATGCCGAAGCAGCCGGAGTCGGGGCCGGTGCCGGATGGCTGGTCGATCTATCTGGCCACGGCCGATGCGGACAAGACCGTGGCCGCGGCGGCCGAGCACGGCGGCGGAGTCATCGTGCCGCCGATGGCAGTCGACGAGCTCGGCGTGATGGCCGTGGTGACCGACCCGACCGGCGCCGCGATCGGCATGTGGCAGCCCGGCACCCACGCGGGCTTCGGTGTGCTCGCCGAGCCCGGCGCGCCCGGCTGGTTCGAACTGTTCACCCGCGACTTCACCGCGGCGGTCGACTTCTACCGGGAGGTGTTCGACTGGGACGTTCACATCGTGAGCGACACCCCCGAGTTCCGCTATGCGACCTATGGCGAGGGCGAGTCCGTTCGCGCCGGCATCATGGATGCCTCGGCCTTTCTGCCCGAGGGTGTCCCGGCGCACTGGTCGGTGTACTTCGGTGCCGCCGACACCGACGCGACGCTCGCCCGGGCCGCTGAGCTCGGTGGCACCGTGCTCCAGCCGGGGGAGGATACCCCCTACGGCCGCATCGGCATCGCCGCGGATCTCACCGGCGCCGTGTTCAAGCTGGTCGGCCCGAACAAGGCAGAGGCGCCGCAGGCCGGCTGACCCGGCCCCATCGGCCAGCTGCGCCGTGGCTGCGGATGGACGTTCTGTGCCGGCCGGGGTCAGCGTTGCTCGCCGGTGGGGATGGTGTCAGGAGACGGGGGGCTCGGCGCGCAGGAGGGTGGCGAGCACAGAGCCGGCGCGGTGGACGGCCGTGTCGTCGAGGTCGAGGTGGGTGACGAGGCGCAGGGTGGTCGGGCCGGTCGCGCCGATCAGCACCCCGGCCTCGGCGGCCTGACCGATGGTCCGGGCGGTATCGCCGACCTCGACCAGGACCATGTTCGTCTCGACCCGGGCGGGATCGACCCGGCCGGGTGCGGCGTCGGCAAGTACAGCGGCGAGTTCCGCCGCGCGCCGATGGTCGTCGGCGAGACGGGGCACATGGTGGCGCAGCGCGTACAGGCCGGCGGCGGCCAGCACCCCGGCCTGGCGCATCGCGCCGCCGAGCCGACGACGCCACTCGCGGACGTCGTCGGCGAGGCCCGCCGGGCAGATCACCAGCGAGCCGACCGGTGCGCCAAGCCCCTTGGACAGGCACACCGACAGCGTCGTGAACGGCGCGGCGAGCCGGCGTGGTTCGACCGAGCCGGCCACCGCCGCGTTCCACAACCGTGCGCCGTCGCAGTGCAGCGCGATTCCGGTGCGGGCGGCGAGCTCACCGAGCTGGTCCAGCCGGGCCGGCGGCACGACCCGTCCACCGCCGCGGGCATGGGTGTTCTCCACCGCCAGCGCGGCGGTGCGCACCATCCCGTAGGTGCGGCTCGCGCTGGCCGAGGCGCCGCGTGCGGGGGCCCGGATCGCGCGGGCGATCTCCGCGAGGTCGGCGGTGTCGGCAAGGCCGGGCAGGGTGCGGGTCTGCACCCCGCCGAGCGCGGCGAGCCCGCCCATCTCGTAGGTGACGACGTGCGCCTCGGCGTCCGCGATGATCTCGGTTCCCACGGTGGCGCTGGCGCGCAGCGCGACGAAGTTGCCCATGGTCCCGCTCGGGACGAACACGGCCGCCTCATGGCCGAGCAGATCCGCGGCGTACTCCTCCAGCGCACGCACCGATGGATCCTCGCCGTAGTGGTCGTCACCGACCGGGGCGGTCACCATGGCCTGGCGCATCGCCGCCGTCGGTCGGGTCACGGTGTCGCTGCGCAGGTCGACCGGGCCATCCCGACGTTCGGGCCGAGGTCCGCTCCGTGGTGCGTCGGTGGTCACGGGGACTGAGGTTATGCGTTACCGAGGCGGGAGCCGGCCGAGCTCAGCCGTCCCCACTCGTCGTTGTCGGGCGGACCGTGCCGGAGGTGCTGGGCCGACTGGAGGTGCTGGGCCGACTGGAGGTGCTGGGCCGACTGGAGGTGCTGGGCCGATCGGAGCGGCTGGGTCGACTCGACGTGCTGGGCTGGCGGGAACGGGCGGGCTGGCGGGAACGGGCGGGCTGGCGGGAACGGGCGGGGCTGGGTGATCCGTCCGCCGCCCAGCACGAGCAGGGTGTCGGCGCTGGCGGCCAGGCGCAGGTCGTGGGTGACGACGAGAACGGTCCGGTCGACGGCGAGCCGGCGGATGGTGTGGACCAGCCGCTCGGCGGTGAGGTCGTCGAGACCGGCGGTGGGCTCGTCCAGGACAAGGACGGGGGAGTCCCGCAGCAGGGCGCGGGCGATCGCGACGCGGCGGCGCTGGCCCCCGGACAGGCGCCGTCCGGCCTGGCCGACGGGGCTGTCGTAGCCGTCCGGCAGGTCCCCCGCGAACGCGTCGACGCCGGCGGCCCGGGCGACCGCGAACACCTGGGAGGGCTGGGCCGACGGGACACCCCAGGTGAGGTTCTCCCACAGGGATCCGTCGAGCAGCGGGCTGTCCTGGGCCACGACGGTGACCGCACGGCGCAGCGACGCCAGGGTGAGCGAGCGAAGATCGTAGCCGTCGAGCAGGACGTGCCCGCCGCTCGGGTCACGCAGGCGGACCAGCAGGGTCGTGATCGTCGACTTGCCCGCGCCGCTGCCACCGGTGAGCACCGCCAGCCGGCCGGGGCACAGGGTGAACGAGATTTCGTCGAGCACCGGGGTGGACGTCCCGGGAAAGCGGACGCTGACCCGGTCGAACCGGATGTGTCCGTGGACGTGGCGCGGTTCGCCCGCGTCGGGGGCCTCGCGGACCTCCACCGGATGGTCGAGCAGTTCACCGATCCGTTCCCCGGAGGCCACCGCGGCGCCGAGTGACACGACCAGAGCACCGAGTTCCTGGATCGGACCGTACAGATAGCCGAGGAAGGCGGCGAACGACAGCAGGCCGCCGAGGGTGAGTCGTCCGGTGGAGATCTCCCAGCTACCGAGGCCGAAGACGGCCAGCACGAACACCGTCTCGAGCAACGTGGCCAGCACCGCGTTCGCCGTGGCCACCCGGTAGGCAACCAGCCGCGCGTCGAACCAGGCCGCGCCGTGGCGGCCCAGCCGGCGGCGCTCACAGGCGGCCATCCCATGCGTCTGCACCAGAGCGGATGCGGTGATGTTCTCCTCGATGACGGCGGCGATACGCCCCTCGGCGACTCGCTGTTGTTCGGCGGCGGACTGCACCCGGCGGGAGAGCTGGCGGGTCAGCAGCCAGTACAGCGGCGCGGCGGCGCAGGCCACCAGTGCGAGATCCCATCGCAGCAGGAACGCCGCCCCGGTGAAGCAGGCCACGCCGGCCACGGCGGTGGAGGCCTCCACCAGGCCGCTGCCCACGAGTTCGTCGACGGCGTCGAGGTCCGAATCGAACCTGGTCAGCAGGTCCCCGGTGGGCTTGTCGGCGAAGAACGCCGGGGACAGGACGTGCAGGCGCTGCATCATGGCCTCCCGCAGGCCGGCCAACAGCCGTCCGGACGCCCGGGCCTGCAGCAGATGACCCGCATAGCTGGCCGCGCCGCCGACGACGGCGACGACCAGCCAGGCCGCCGCCGGCCCGAGGAAGCCGCGGGTCGTGCCGTGCACCAGTGCCCTGTCGGTGAGCCGGCCGAACAGCCACCCGGTGGTGGTCTGCGCCGCGGTGCTGACCAGCAGCAGCAGCGCGGCGGCGGCGAACACGCCCCGGTGCGGACGGGCGAACGGCCACAGCCGCCGCAGCACCCGGGCGGTCGTCCCCGAGCGGTGCGTTCTGGAGCGCTCCGCGCGTCGTCCACCCATACCCCGACCCTCCAGCCGCTGCCCGGCTTTTCTGCCACCCCGAAGTTCCGCGTCATCGCCGGCTGGCCGGCCCGGAGTGGGGACTGCGTCGCTGGTGCGCTCCGGACCGGCCCCGGGTTTTCCGGTCTCCTACCAGGAGCGCTTTTCGGGGAAGGAATGGGGCAGTGGCTTCTTGGCTTTCTTCGGCTTCGGCTTCGGCTTCGGCGGTGGCGGAAGAATCTTCTTCAGCGGCATTATCGACGCCCTTTCTCGATATCCGGCGGTGTTACCGGAGTGACGCCACGTTAGTCGCGATATCGCTTGATTACCTGTGGATGGCCTGGGTGTTGCTGTGCCTTGTCTGTGCGGCACGGCGCCAGTACTGGTAGATGTGGGTGGTGAACCGGAAGTCAGCCGGCCCGAGATCCCCGAACGGAGTCCCCCGATGAGCTCGCAGTTCCGCACTCTGACGGTCGAGCACGACAACGCCGTGGCGCGGATCACGCTGAACCGTCCGGACGCGGCGAACGGCATCACCCAGGAACTGGCCGCGGAGCTGGCCCAGGCCGCCTATGACGTGGCAGGCGACCCGTCCGTACGGGCGGTGCTGCTGACCGGCGCCGGGCGCTTCTTCTGCGCCGGCGGCGACGTGAAGGAGATGGTCGGCTACGGCGATCGGAGCGAGGCGGAGATGAAGAAACTCGCCGATCTCCTGCACCGGGCCGTCACCACCTTCGCCCGCATGGACGTGCCGCTGGTCGTGGCGGTGAACGGGGTCACGGCGGGTGCCGGCATCGGGCTTGCCGTCCTCGGCGATCTGGTGCTTGCCGCGGAGTCGGCGACGTTCACCCTGGCCTACTCGAACGTCGGGCTCAGCCCGGACGGCGCCACCTCCTATGCGCTGCCGCGGCTGATCGGCCTGCGCCGCGCCCAGGAACTGATGTTCACCAACCGTCGGCTGTCAGCAGCCGAGGCACAGGAGTGGGGGCTGGTCACCCGGGTCGTGCCGGCCGAAGAACTTGAGTCGGAAGCAACGGCGCTCGCGCGACGGATCGCGTCCGGGTCGGCGGATGCGCACCGCACGATCCGTCGGCTGCTCGCCGCCACCTACGACAACGGCCTGGAGAGCCAGCTGGAGCTCGAGGCTCGTGGCATCTCCGCCTGTGCCGGCGGTGACGGCCGGGAGGGCGCGGCCGCGTTCGTCGAGAAGCGGGCGCCGAAGTTCGTCTGACCGGCCGGGGCGGGTGGGCTCAGCCGATCGGCCCGGGAGCCGGAACCGGGAGCTCGTCACGGGGCGCGGGGGGCGCGCCCGCCAGATCGGCTACCGCAGGAACGGGGCCGGGGACGGCGGGGGCGAGTGCTCCCCGCGCGACCGCCCAGCGCAGCAGCGGCGGTGCCATCACCGAGGTGGCGACCGCGACCAGCACCACCACCGTGTAGCCGGCGGGGCTGATCACCCCGAGCCGCATACCCGTGCCGGCGACCACGATCTCCACGACCCCGCGGGCGTTCATCCCGGCGCCGAGGGACAGCGCCTCCCAGTGACTGAGACGACTCAGCCGCGCCCCGAGATAGGCGCCCAGGAACTTGCCCGCCACCGCCACCGCGAGCACGACGGCGGCTGCGGCCAGGACCTTCGGCCGGCCCAGGGCGCCCAGGTCCACCCGCAGCCCCGCCATGGCGAAGAAGAGCGGGGCGAGCACCCCGGTCACGACCAGGCGCAGCGGCGCCACGAGCCGCGGATCGAACGACCGGCGTGACCCGATCACCATGCCAATGACGAACGCCCCGAAGATCGCCTCGAGTTTCAGCGCCTGGGTCGCGGCCGCAGCACCGAGGATCATCACCGTGCAGGCCAGGCTGGCCGTTGCCGCCGGGGACTCGCTCGTCGTGCGGCGACGCACACTCCACGACAGTGCGGCCTCGGCGACGGGCCGCCCCACCACGACCGCCACGGCCACGGTCGCCAGCACACAGCCCACCGAGGTGAGCACGTCCCCGGTGCGCACCCCGGTCGTCGCAAGCGCCGACACCACGGACAGCAACAGCCAGCCGACGGCGTCGTCCACGGTGCCGGCGGCAAGGGTGAGCTGGCCGATGCGATGATGCAGCAGGTTCAGATCGACGAGGATCCGGGCGATCACCGGGATGGCGCTGACCGCCATCGCCACCCCGAGGAACAGCGCGAACACCCCGGTGTGGACCTTCCCGGACAGCAGGCCGGACGGCAGGAGCAGGCCCGTCACCACGCCGAGGCCGAGTGGGATGAGCAGGCCGCCGAGGCTGACCTGCACGGCGGTACGACCTCGGCGCAGCACGGCGGAGACGTCCATCTCGGTGCCGGTCATGCCGACGAACAGGATGACACCGATCTGCCCGACCGCCTCGAGCAGATGGAACCGGCTGGGATCGGTGGGGAACAACCAGTGCGCCGTGTCCGGTGCGGCTCTGGCGAATACCGACGGCCCGAGCAGGACACCGGTGGTCAGTTCACCGACGATCACCGGCAGTCCCACCCGCTCGGCCAGCCGGCCCAGCACCAGCGCCCCGGCCAAAAGCGAAGCCACTCCGAGCAGAAACACCAGCAGATCGTGCGGCGGGATCGCCGCTACCGGCTTCGCCTGGTCCGCAAGCAGGACCAGGCTGATTCCGCTACCGGGACCGTCGCTGCTCACGCTGGAACCTCCAGGGTGCAGGCGCGCAGAGGCAGACCAGTAGCGAGACAGTCGCGCGCAGCAGCAGTATGACAGGCTTCCCGGTTCGTCGAAGGCTGATTCTGATCGTGCGTTGTCACGTGACCCCGGATGCGCCCCGCGACTGTGCCCTGTGTGTGGTCCGAGCGGGAGAATGGTGCCGTGTCCCATCCTGAGCCCACCCACCCAGCGTCAGTCCACGGCGAGCCGTCAGTCCACGGCGAGCCGTCCGCGCGCGTCGAGTCGGCGCATGGCCGGCCGACCCACTTCGAGCTGGTGCGCACGCCGACCTTCGCCGGAACAGCCCTCGAACGGGACGAGCACCTGCGCCGCGATTCCGATCGGCAGAAGGAGGGCTGGGGCAGCGCGCGGGTACTCGTCGTCGATCAGGACGGCCTGCTCCCGGTGACCCGGTCCGAGTCGCGGCTGTGGACCCGCGCGGGTGCGGAGTTCGCCGGCTCGCCGCCGCCGGAGGCGATGCTGCTCGGCGAGGCCGACGGGACCGCCTACTGGGTGCTTCGTGGTGCGCAGTCGCTGGCCGGCGCCGGGTCCGAGGTCGAGTGGTTGAACGGACATGTGGTGGGCGGCGAGGTGGGCTCCCTCGACGGCGCTCTGTTGGCCACGGCCGTCGGCCTGGTCAACTGGCATGATCGGGCCCGATTCTGCACCCGGGACGGCTCGCCGACCATGCCGGTCAACGCCGGCTGGGCCCGGGCGTGCGAAGCCGCGGGGCACGAGGAGTACCCACGGACGGACCCGGCGGTGATCGTCCTGGTGCACGATGGCGGTGACCGGGCGCTGCTCGGACGGCACCGGGCCTGGCCACCCGGCCGGTTCTCGGTGCTTGCCGGGTTCGTCGAGGCCGGCGAGTCACTGGAGGCGTGCGTCGTGCGGGAGATCGCCGAGGAGGTCGGGGTCGGCGTCACCGACGTCCGCTACCTGGGCAGCCAGGCCTGGCCGTTCCCGCGATCCCTGATGATCGGATTCCACGCTCTGGCCGATCCGGGCCAGCCGCTGCGCCTGGACGAGACCGAGATCAGTGAGGCCCGCTGGATGCACCGCGACGAGCTGCGCGAGGCGCTGGCCCGTGGGGAGTGGCGCGCCGCCCCGCGTATCCGCAGCCTCACCCGGGCCACTATGGCCGCCGACGTGCGCGCGGACGCCGATGTCGACGCCGCGCCACCACTGCTGCTGCCGGGCCGGGTCTCCATCGCCCGCAACATGATCGAATCCTGGGTGGCTGCCGGCTGAAATCACCGGTGCGGCCCGTGGCCCGGCATCCGGCACCGAGATCGTCGTGGCACCGAGATCATCGTGGTGTGGAGATCATCGTGGTGTCGAGATCGCCGTGGCACTGGAATCGTCGCGGTGCCGGAATCGTCGTTCAGGACGCCGGCGGGATCGGTTCGACCCGTGGCGCGAGCAGGGCGGCGGCGAGTTGGGTCGCGGCGACACAGCAGACCGTCGCCGGCCAGCCGGCGGCCGTCCAGGCCAGGCCGATCAGGGTGCCGCCGACGCTCGAACCCAGGTAGTAGCCGAGCAGGTAGAGGGCGGACGCCTCGGCGCGGCCGGTCACCGCCCGCGCGCCGACCCAGCCGCTGGCCACGGAATGCGCCGCGAAGAACCCGGCGGTGTAGACGACCAGCCCGACCAGCACGCAGCCAAGAGTGTCCGGCACGGTGAGTGCCAGCCCGGCCAGGGCGATCGCGATCGCCCCGAGCAGCACGGGCCGTCGCCCGAGCCGGACCGTGAGCCGTCCGGCCGCCGTCGAGGTCACCGTGCCGGCGAGATACGCGCAGAACACCAGGCCGATCGTCGCGCTCGAGAGCCGGAACGGCGCCTCGGTGAGCCGGTAGGTCAGATAGTTGTAGGTGGCCACGAAGCCGCCCATCAGCACCATCCCGACCCCGCACAGCCGCAGGATCCCGGGATCTCGCAGATGCCGACGGATCACCGCACCGGTCTCCCCAGCTCTGCCGGTCCCGCCCGTCCGGCCAGCGCCGACAGCGCCGACCGTCCGCTCATCTCCGCCGATTCCGCCGGTTCCGGCCGCCTGCCGTCCGGCGCCGCGACGGCGAGCGGTGACTCCACCCGGGACGGTCAGCGCGAAGATTGCCGTGCACACGGCTCCGACTCCCGCCACCGCGGCGACCGCGACCCGCCAGCCGCCGTGGCTGTCGAGCCCCGCCGGTACGAGACGGCCGAGCAGACCACCCAGCGAGGTCGCCGACACGTACATCCCGACCGCCGCCGCGGCCGCCCGCGGATGCACCCGATCACCGATGTGCCCCATCGCCACCGCGACCACGGACGACAACGACAGCCCCGCCGCCCCCCGGGAGAGCAGGAACAGCGGTAGGTTCGGCGCGGTCGCACCCAGCCCGACACACACACAGCCCGCCATCAGCCCGACGATCATGACCCGGGTCGGGCCGAACCGATCGGCCAGCGCCGACATCGGCAGCACCGAGATCGCCAGCGCCCCGGTCGTTACCGACACGGTCAGGCTGGACCAGGTCGCATCCACCCCGAAGGTGTCCGCGATCTGCGGCAGGGAGGCCTGCGTCGAATAGAGCATCGCGAACGCGGCGAGCCCCGCAGCCACCACCGCCGTCTGCAGCCGGCGCAGCGCCGGTGAGCCCGGCAACAACATCCCCTCGGACGTCGCCGAGCCCGGGGGCAACCGCTCGCCGGACGTCGGTGTGCCCGGCAGTAACCGTTCCTCAGGTGCCGACGAACACGGTTGGTGCGTGGGCTGCGGGTCGACAGCGGTCACATTTCCCCACGTTAGGACGCCGAGCCGCGATTCATCCCGTCATGAGACACCTCTTGCACTACAGCCGATCATCGCCGCGCGCCGACAGCCGGCCCCGGCTCGTCATCCGACAGCGCGCGCCCGTGCGCCCGTGTCCGCCGTGGCCGGCGACCAGTACGCCAAGTCACGGATTCCTGCCGAGGCGGAGTGAAGGTTCCGGCCCGCAGATCCTTCACCAAGCCTCGGCAGGAACGGATCATGGCTTTCGGTCATCCGTGACCGAGCCGGTTTCGTTGCAGGAAGTGGTGTGGGTGGCACGGAGGGTGCCGGTTGGTGGGTGTCGGGGGTGGATGGGGGCGGGGGTGTGCTGGTGGAACGTCCACCGGCCCCTGGGACGGTCACTCTCCGGCATGTCTGCGCGGAACGTGATGGCAGGCCTGCGTCTCGACGGGCCAGGACCACCCGTCGGGGGTCAGGCCGGACCCGCGGATCGTGGCGTCGCCACGGCCGACGTGCACGGTCGACGTGCACGGTCGACGTACACGGCCGGAAGCACGCTGGAACACGGACAGAACTTCCGTCACGGTGGCTGCCATGGGCGGGGTGCGATGCGTGGTCGCTGGGCGCGGTTCTAGTAGACGCGGAACTCCGCCAGCGCCCAGGTCGCATAGGTGGCATCACCGAGAAGTTCGGTCCGGTCCCGGTGTGGTTCGCGGCCGGTTGCCCACAGGATGAACGCCTCCGCCGAGCTGCGCACCGTTGCCCGTGCCGGGTTCCTGTCGCCGGCCGTCGGGCTCCGGTCGTCGGCGGCCAGATCGTCGACGACCGGTGTCTGGCCGCGCTCGGCAGCACCGGGGGTCACCTCGGCCAGCCGGGCGTGCGGCGAGATCCGGATCGTCATGGGCTCGGGGCCGGTGATGACGATGGTGAGTGGATCGGTGAGCAGGTCCCGGAAGGCCTGGGTGGTCATCTGTGGGATGCCGCCGGCGAGCCAGCGCACGGCGGCGGACAGCCGTCCGGCGTCGACGTCCGGCAGGGACCGCTGGAGGGGGCCGCGCGGGGCCAGGATGTCCCAACGCAGGTGGCAGGTGGCGTCGAAGGTGAGGGCATCGGCGAAGTGCGCGAAGGGATAGGTGCCGGCGGTACCCATGGTGATCTGCCGAGCCGCCAGGGCGGGGGGCAGCGCGCCGAACAGGGCGGCCGCGGCGGGGCCGGCCTTGCGTAGCAGCCCGAGTAGCTCGGCGGGCGGGCGGGCGGCCAGGGCACGGGCTTGGACGTCGGTTGCCGCTTCGAACTCGAGGCCCGGCGGCGGCGGTTCGGGGGTCAGTAGCCCGCTGATGCCCGCGATGCCCAAGGTCAGATGGGCGAGCACCGTGTGCAGGGTCCAGCCGGGGCACGCGGATGGGATCGTCCACTCGTCGTCGCGCAGGGTGGCGAACACCTCGACCGCCTCCGCGACCGACCGGCCCAGCGCCTGCGCCCCCGCCACGGCCACCGGCGCCGCCTCGGATGATCCGCCGGCGGCGGCCCTGGGCGGCGGCGCCTCGGCGGCCCTGACTGGTGGAGCCTCGGTCGGCCTGGGTGGTGGAGCCTCAGAAGACATAGTCTTCGCCGGTCGCGCGCAGGGTCAGTTCGGTGATGGCCACGCCGAGTGGCTGATCAATGACGTGGACGACGGCGTCGGCCACCTCGCCGGGCGAGAGCGTCCAGTACTGCGCATGGTCGAGGTCGCGCTGCTCTGCCGTGAGCCGACCCTCGCTGAGCGCGGTGATGTGCTCCCGCCAGGACGGAATCCGGTGGGCGGCCAGGGGCGCGGCCGCGGTGGCATCGACGACCGTGGTGCCCAGGTTCGTGCCGAGCACTCCGCTGGGCCGCACCACGGTCACCTTGATCTTTCCCTGGCTTTCGACCCGCAGCGCGTTCGACAGGGTCGCGACCGCGGCCTTCGTGGCGCTGTAGACCGCTGCTCCGGCCACTCCGGCGTTGCCGTACACCGAGGAGATGTTGACGATGTGCCCGCCGCGGGCGGCCATGTGGTCGTACACCGCGTAGACGCCGTGCAGGACACCCTTGAGGTTGACGTCGATGGCCCGGTCCCAGGCATCGGCGGCGCGGGCGTGGTCGGCGAGGAACGCCAGTGGCATCACCCCGGCGTTGTTGACCAGGACGTCGAGCCGACCGTACGTCGAGATCACCTGGGCGGCAGCAGCGGCGAAGGCCGGCCGGTCCCGCACGTCGAGGCCGAGGCCGAGCGCCCGACCGCCGGCGGCCTCGATCGCGGCGGCCACCCTGGTGGCGCCGGCGGCGTCGACGTCGAGCGCAACGGCGATCGCCCCCCGCGCAGCCACCTGGGTTGCGATCAGCTCACCGAATCCGGCTGCAGCACCGGTGACAAGCACCACCTTGTCGTCCAGATACCCCATACCTCCCACCCTAGGAACCGACGCTGACGGGCGCCAACGTTGACGTCGCCGCCCTGGCCGTTGTCAGCCGCCCGGGCCACTCCGCGAACCGCGGTCGCTCAGCCCGAAAACCACCGTGCCCAGCGACCGCGCTTCGCGGCCTGACCGCGGCAGCCTCTTGACCCACGAAAAACCGCCTGGGGCCGTCGCCGGTTGGTCGCTGTCGCTGTCATCGTCGGCCGGACGTTGAGGTCCCGGACATGTCCATGCCGGACATATCCATGCCGGACATGTCCGTGTCGGGTACGTCGTGGCTGTTGGGGCCGGTGTAGCCGACGACGGGCACCGTGAGGGTGACCGTGCCGGCGTGGGCGAAGGTGAGAGTGAGCTGCACGTGCTCGCCCTTGACCAGCCGGTGGACGGGGTTCTCCAGCATGGCGTGGTTGTGTCCGACGGCGAGCGCGGCCGTGCCGTGGGCGGGCACGGCGAGCTCGGTGATCTGCTGCATCGACGCCGAGCCGCCGCGGCTCACCGTGGTGTGCAGGCCGACCTTCGGCGCCGCCGGGGTGGCGATCGAGGTGAGGGCGTCGGGCGTGCCACCGGTGTTGGTGACGGTCAGATACGCGGCGGCCTCCGTGTCGGACGACTGCTGCGGGATGTAGGCGCCGCGGATGTGCAGATCGCCGAGGTCGGCGCTGGCGGTGCCGGGTGCCGCCGTCGGAACGGCACCGGCCGACGTGCTCGAGCCGGCGGCCGAGCTGGCCGAGCTGGCCGAGCCGGCCGGGCCGCAGGCCACGGTGGTGAGCAGCGTCGCCGCGGCCGCCGCGGTCGCGGCGAGCAGCCGTCCGGACCGGCGCCGGGACGGATGACCGGACGGCCACCGGGACGCGGGTTCAGGAAAACGGCGGGTGAGGGGGAAACGCCTGGTCACGGTGTCAGCTCTCCAGAAGCTGCTGGCCGACGTGGCCCCCGGGGGGAGCGGCCGGCGGGATGGCGAACAGAGCGCTGCCGGTGTGGCGGACGAAGGCCGACAGGGCGTCGAGACGGTCGAGCTTGCGCTGGACGGCGGTGAACGCGGTCCGCGGGTCGGCCTGGTAGGCGAGGAAGAAAAGGCCGGCGTCCGGGTCGCCGTCGGCATCCAGGCCGTCCTGGTAGGAGTAGCCGCGGCGCAGCATCCGCACGCCGTTGTTGAACTGCGGATGGGACAGCCGTACGTGCGAGTTCGCCGGGATGATCGGGCTGCCGTCCGCGGTACGGGCGAGGAAGTCGGGGTCGGTGTGCTCGCTGCCGCCACTGAGCGGGGCACCGCTGTCCTTGCGCCGGCCGATGACCTTCGCCTGGGCGTCGACGGTGAGCAGGTCCCAGCGGTCCAGCACCATCCGGATCCGCCGGGCGACCAGGTAGCTGCCACCGGTCATCCAGGCCGGTGCGCCTGCGTCGGCCCACACCGCCAGGTCGAACACGGCGGTGCCGGCGGCCGGGTTGTTGGTGCCGTCGAGCTGGCCCATCAGATTGCGGGGGGTGCCGGTCGGGTCGTCCGAGGCCGCCGCGCTACGCCGGAAACCGTGCTGCCGCCAACGCGGGGACGCGTGCCGGCGGGCAAGCACGTCCAGGGTGCGGGCCGCCGAGGCGGCCACCATCGGATCCTCGGCGCAGATCTGCACGGCCAGGTCACCGTCACGGCGGGCCGGGTCGAGCTGGTCATGCGGGAACGCCGGGATCGGGGCGAGCTGCGGGGGAATCCGGGTGGCCAGGCCGGCCCGGGTCAGCGCCGACGCGCCCAGCCCGAAGGTGACCGTCAGCGCGGACGGCGCGAGGCCGAGGGTGCGCTGGCCGCCGCTCGCGGGCTGCTCGCCGGCCATCAGGGTGGCGGCGGCACGCGTCCACGCGGTCAGCAGCTCCCGTAGTGCGCTGTGGGCCTGGGCCGCGGAGGCGGCGGCGTCACCGGTCAGGTCGTAGGCGGTGAACACGAGATGCGCGGCGGGAGGATCGGCGATTCCTGGCTGGTGAGGACCCGTGGGCCGGACCGCGGCGACCGCCCGGGCCCGCTCCCGCTCCCGCGGGCTCGGCCCGTTCGACCCCGTGGCGTGCTCGACCAGCGCGCCGGTGACACCGCCCGCGATCCCACCCGCGCCGACGAGCCCGACCCGTCCCAGGAACGCCCGCCGGCCCAGCCCCCGCCCTCGCGTCGACTGCTCTCGTCCGTCCGGCTTCCCGACGGCCGGGTCGGACGGAGCGGCCGTCGTGGCCGAGGCGGATGGGCTGGCCGGGGCAGCCGTGATCGGTGCGGATGGGCCGGGCGGGCCAAGCGGGCCGGCAGCGGTGGAGTCCGCCGCCATCAGGCGCCCTTGACCAGCATGGGAAGGTCGTGGGCGTAGTCGGCGGGCGTGATGCCGGCCAGGTAGATGACCCGGGCGACCCCGTCCGGGCCGAACGCGGTGACCTGCGAGCCGTGGTCGACCACCCAGCTCCCGTCGGCCTGCTGGCGCGGCTTCTCCACCGGGATGCCGAACTGGTCGGCGTAGCCGGAGATCTGTTCCCAGGTGCCGGTGAGGCCGACGAACGTCGGGTCGAACTGGGCCAGCCAGTCATGGAGCACGGTCGGGGTGTCGCGCTCCGGGTCGGTCGTGATGAACACCACCGAGATCTTCTGCCGGACGGCGGCGCTGGTCTCGTTCAGGCCGGCGGCGATGTCGGCCATCGTGGTCGGGCAGACGTCCGGGCAGTGCGAGTAGCCGAAGTAGACCAGAGTGAGTTTCCCGGTCGTGGCGGCGCGCAGGTCGTACGGGTGACCGCTCGTGTCGGTCAGGCGCACGTCCGGCTTGGGCATCGGCGTGGCCAGCGACGTCCCGCGCAGGCCGGGCGCGGCGGTGGCGTCATCAAGATGGACGATCGCCCCGTTGGCATCCGCCGAGGTCGCCGCGCCGCTGCCGCATCCCGCCAGGGCCATGGCCACAGCCAGTCCGAGGGCCAGCACGCCCGCCCCGGCCCGGGGGAGGGCTCGGTGCCGACGCCCGCCGCGGTGCCCGGCCGGCCGGCCGCCGCCGCGCGCAGGACGGCTGGACCGCTGACCGCCGGTGGATCGAGGGCCTGCGGACGGATGGTGCCTGGTCGGCTGGGGGCCAACCGGCTGGGAATCGGTTGCCCGTGGTCCGGTTACCTGGTGTGCGGCTCCTTGGCGTTCGGCTGGTAGGTGTTCGGCTGACGGGGTCGCGTCCACGCTGGGGATGTCCTTCGCACGTCGAGAAAGTCTGGAGGGCCGGGAGCTCGGGCGTCGACGGTGCCGCGGGCACGGTGTGGAGCACACGGGTCCGCCGGTCGCCGCATCGCGGGGCCGTGGGCAGCTGCCCGGCCGGCAGGCCGGCGACCGTCGGCGTGGTTCGGCGTCGACGCAGGCTCGGGCCGGCATGGTGTCGGGCCGGCATGGTGTCGGGCCGGCATGGTGTCGGGCCGGCATGGTGTCGGGCCGGCACGGGCACAGGTCGGTGACTGGTATCGGCGCGGCGGCACGGCCGAGCGTTCCGCCTTGTGGCCACCCGAAGTCGGTGGGGGATCCGAGCCCGGTCAGCTGCGGCCGGCGAGCGCGCCGATGACGGGACGTGCGAGCGGCGGGCCGCGCCGGACACACGTGTGGCGCAACAGCCGGATGGCGGGACGCCGTCCGCCGGCAGCGGGCAGGGGCGGGCGTGCCGGTCGTCGCCCGCCGGTCAGAGCGGCTGCCGTTCGCAGCCACCGGCCGAGCTGGACGGCCCGACCGAGTAGCTGGGTGGCGGCGGCGACCACGGTGGCGAGCGCGGCCAGCAGCCGGGCGGCGGTGCTGGCCGCCTCGTCGCAGCGCTGCAACAGCAACGCGGTCGCGGCGGCGGCGGCGAGATGGGCGCCGAGCATCGTCGGCGCACCCTGCCAGGGCGCAAGCGGCATCTGATGCGGCGCGGGCAACAGGCTGGCCTGCACCCGCACCATGTGCCGGACGGTCGTGTCCGACAGTGCGCCGCGGTCGGCGATGCACAACCCGGCCTCGATCGCCGAGTACATCCGTCCGGTGGAGTTCGCCGTCAGGGCGAACAGGGTGTGCAGCCCGGCCTGCAGCGCCACCATCGCCGCAATGACCAGCGGACGTGGACGCACCTGGGCGGCGAACGGTGCGGCCAGCAGCGCGACGCCCCCGGCCGTCCCCGCCAGCACGGGCCCGGACGGCGCCCCGCCGTGCGCAAGCGTGTGAGCCACCGCGGCGAGCCCGGTGCAGGCAAGCGAGAAGGTGAGGCTACGCGGCAGCCGCGGTGCGACGGCCCCGCCCAGCCTCATCGCTACCAGCACCTCACGCGCATCGATGTTCACGCCGACCAGCAGCACGTGCCGGCCGGGACCATACGGCCATCGGACCTTTTGTCTACGCAGTGTAGAACGTCCCGGCGGGGCGCCCCCAGAACCTGTACCGGTCGGGTGGCCCGACGGCCACCGCGCCCGGATCGCGTTCCGATCCGGAGTCAGGGTCGATTCCCAGCCGCGGCACAGCGTGCACACAGCCGATATGGGCAGGGTGGGTCGACACGGACACGTCTGGTGATCCGTCGAACCCGTCCAGTGAGTTTCGGCAAGGAGGACCATGACCGTCCAGAGGACCGCCGTCCGCTGGTGGCGCCAGCGCGGCGGGAGGCTGCGAGCAAGCCGTCTGCTGGCCGTCCCCGTTCTGTTCGTGGTGCTTGCGGCCTGCGGCGGGAGCAGCGGCGATACCAGTGCCCAAGCCGCGGGCACCGCTGCCGCGACGGCCACCACGGCCCCGGACGCGTCGGCGTCCGCCGGTCCCGGGTCGGCCGCGCGCTCCGCGATGACCGCCTACCGGAACTGCCTGGCGCAGAACGGCGTGACGCTGCCCACCCCGCCGACCATGCCACAGCATGACGGGACGGCTCCGCAAGGCCAGGGTGCCCGCCCGACCGGCGCTCCGCCCAGCGGCGCCCCGAACGGTGCAGGTGGTGGCGGTGGTGCAGGTGGTGGCATTGGTCGAGGTGGCGGTCCTGGCGGTCGCGGTGCGCTGTCGACTGCGGCGCCAGCCGGGGTGGACGCCGCCACCTGGGCGGCTGCCCGCAGCGCGTGCGCCTCGCTTGCTCCTACGGCGCCGGCTGGTGCCCCGACCGTCCACCCGACCGCCGTCTAACCCCGGTCGTCCAGCCGCCACGCCGCGCCGGGCGTCCTCCCCGGTCCCGTCCACCCGTCCACCTGGGTAACCGTCCGGGGGGACGGCACCCCGTCCCACCAGCACGCGTCGTGGATGTGCGGTGGGCGGGGCGGTGCCAGGGGTGGGATGGTCGTTCGCGCAGGTCAGAGGTGGGCGTAGCGGGGGGCGACCTGGTCGCGGCGCAGGGTGGCGCCGATCTGCTTGGTGAGCTGCTTCGACGAGCCGAGCAGACCATCGAGGACGAGGACCCGCTCGATGTGATGGTGCAGGGCGTGCTCGGTGGTGTAGCCGATGCCGGCGAGGACCTGCTGGCAGTGCTTGGCCGCGGTGAGCGCGGCCTGGCCGGCCGCAGCCTTGGCCAGCAGGGAGCTGAAGTCGTCGCTGGCGAGCAGCAGCGTGGCCTCGGCGCCCTCAAGGGCGACCAGGGTCTCGGCGAGCTTGTGCCGCACGGCCTGGAACGAGGCGATCGGCCGGCCGAACTGGGCTCGGGCCAGTGCGTGTTCCCGGGCCAGGGCGAGCATCGCGCGTCCCGAACCGACCAGCCACCAGCCCAGCGCCCGCCGGCCGGCGGCGAGGGCCGATTCCACCAACGGCTCGCCGGCCTCGACCCGCCGCAGCGGCAGGGCGGGGTCGAGCACCGCGAACGCGCCGGTGGGGCCGGAGCTTTCGGCGCCGGCCTCGGCGGGCGGCTCGACGTCACGGTCCCAGACCAGCCAGCTGCCACCGGCATAGGGCAGCGTCGTGGTGCCGCCGATGTCCTGGCCGGCGGCGGCCAGGATCACGTCGTTGAGCACCGAGGCAACGGTGCCCGTCTCCCCGAGCAACCCGAACACCAGCGGAACGGCCACCTCGGGCAGCTCGGCGAGCAGCTCGGGCCAGCCCAGGTCGGTCAGCTCGCCGTCCAGCGCGGGGCCCGCGGCGGTAGAAGTCATGATCTTGCGCAGGCTCTGCCCGAGCAGGTCCCGCTCAGCGGCGTCCATGTGCTATTCCTTCCCGAGGCCGAGCAGCCGGCGGGCGATGATGTTGCGCTGGATCTCGCTGCTGCCGCCGTAGATGGTGGCCGCCCGCGAGTACAGGTATTCGGGGCGCCACTGCGAGTCGGTCAGCTCGACCGCGCCGGGCAGCAGCTCGCGGACCGTGTCGTACAGGTGCTGCTCGGACGTGCCCAGCAGCACCTTGTCGACGGAGGTCTCCGGGCCGAGCGGGAGGCCGTCGGCCAGCCGCCGCTGGGTGCCGTGCGAGCGGCAGCGGGCGGTGTGCAGGCCCAGGTAGGTCGCGCCGAGGGCGCCTTCGTCCGGGTCGACGGCCTCGGCGAGCAGGTGGTCGAACCGGGCGTACAGGTGGTTGATCCGGTGCCAGAAGGACGTGGACCGCTCGAACGGGAGCACCGAGCCCGCCACCGCCCAGCCGTCCCCCACCTTGCCGAGCAGCCGGTCGGCCGGGATCACGACGTCGTCGAAGAAGACCTCGCAGAACTCCTCCTCGCCGTGCATCGCGAGGATCGGGCGCACCGTGATGCCCGGGGTGTCCATGTCGAGGAAGAACGCGGTGATGCCGCCGTGCCCGGGGCCGGTGCGGGCCAGCAGCACGCAGCGCTGGGCGAACTGCGCGAGGCTGGTCCACACCTTCTGCCCGTTGACCACCCAGGTGTCGCCGCGCTGCTCGGCCCGGGTGCTCAGTGACGCGAGGTCGCTACCCGAACCCGGCTCGGAGAAGCCCTGGCACCACTGCTCGTCACCGTTGAGCAGCCGGGGCACCATCTCGGCCGCGAGCTCGGGCCGAGCATAATCGATCATCGTCGGGACGAGCACCTCGATGAGCGCGTAGAAGTTCGGCGGGGCGAGTTCGCGGGACGCGATCTCCTCCCCGAGCACCGCCCGCAGCACCGCCGGACCACCCAGGCCGCCGACGTGCTCCGGCCAGCCGTAGCGCATCCACCCGGCGTCGAACAGGGCCCGGCGCACCCGCCCGAGCTGCTCGACCTGCCCGGCCAGCGACCCATCGGGGCCGGGGGTCAGGTCGTTGTCTTCCAGCCAGGCGCGCAGGCCCGTCCGGAACTCGCTCACGTCCACAGGCGACTCCTCCCGTCGAACCGAACGTTATCCGGACGCCCCTCGCCTCTCGGGCGCTATGGTGACGACCGCCACATCATGCCAGCCGGGCGGGGAAGCCACCGGTCGCGATCGGGCCGCTGCGGGTGACCGTGATCCGCAGCAGCGACTTCCCCTGATCGATCATGGCCTGGCGGTACTCGTCCCAGTCGGGATGCTCGCCGGCGATCGCCCGGTAGTAGTCGACGAGCGCCTCGACGGCGTCCGGGGTGTCGAGCACCTCGGCGTGGCCGTCGATCTGCAGCCATGGTCCGTTCCACTCGTCGGACAGGACGACGACGCTCACGTCCGCGCGGCGGCGGGCATTGAGGATCTTGGCTCGCTCGGGATAGCTCGAGATCACGATGCGCCCCGCGTCGTCCACCCCACCGGTGACCGGCGAGGCCTGCGCCGAACCGTCGCCGCGGTAGGTGATGAGCAGCATCCGGTGCCGCGTGCGTGCGAACTCCACCGCCGCGGACAGATCGACCTCGGTGTTCGTCGCGATCGTGCGGGCCACGCCACCCACCTCGTTTTCGTGTCGGTGTGCCGTCTCGCTGCCGAGTCTCGCAGTCCTGGATGTCGCACCGTACCCGGACGACGTCCGCCCGCCCCGGTGCAGGCGGCTGAGTTCTGTCGGACGGGTGCGACACGATGAGTCCATGCGCGCTGGGACGAAGGATGCCGATCGCGGTACTGATGGCGGTACTGATGGCGGCCCTGATGGCGGTGCCGGGTTGGGGAGCAGCCGTGAGTCTGTCCGCGGGGTGGCGCTGTTCGACACGGCCATTGGCCGTTGCGGGGTCGCCTGGGGCGAGGCGGGTCTGATCGCCGTCACGCTGCCGGCCGGGACCGACGCGGCGACTCTCGCCCTGCTCGACCATCACCTCCACGACCGCCGGGACGATCCCCGCCCGCCGGATGCCCGCCGTGACCGTGCCCGGCGCGCGCCCGGTGAGGCGCTTGTGGCCGGTGCGAGTGCGCCCGGTGCGGTCCTGTCGGCGGAGGTGGCGCGGGCGACGTCCCGGATGGCCAGGTTGTTGGACGGTGCGCGGGACGACCTGGCCGATGTGCGCGTCGACCTGAGCGGAGTGCCCGCGTTCCATCGGCGGGTGTACGAGGTCACCCGCGAGATTTCACCGGGGGCGACGCTTACCTATGGTGAGGTCGCGGCGCGGCTCGGGGCGCCCGGTGCCGCCCAGGCGGTCGGTCGGGCACTTGGGCGTAATCCGGTGCCGATCGTCGTGCCGTGCCATCGGGTGCTGGCCAGCGGCGGCGCGATGCACGGATTCTCGGCTCCCGGCGGTATCGAAACAAAACGCCGCATGCTCGTGATCGAAGGTGCCCTCGCGCCCGCACCACCCACCCTCTTCTAGACCGCGCCGCGGAGGTTTTTCGAACTCGTCGAGCCCCGCACCTTCAGCTCCCGGTTCGTCTACCTGCACTACCGAGTGGCGCGCCAGCCGAGGGCCGGGCTGGTGCTAGTGGTCGTCGCCGTTAGTTCGTCGGTGATCGGTGGTGTCAGGTAGGTAGAGGCTGGCGGCGAGGTCGAGTGCGG